>JBDHXH010000009.1:0-58610 GCA_039810605.1 Ignavibacteria bacterium
GAATCGTGAATCGTGAATCGGGAATCGTCAATCGTGAATCGTGAATCGTCAATCGTGAATCGTCAATCGTGAATCGTGAATCGTCAATCGTGAATTGTGAATCGTGAATCGTGAATCGTGAATCGTCAATCGTGAATTGTGAATCGTGAATCGGGAATTGTCAATCGTCAATCATGAATGTTTCAAATTTGAAATGTTAATTTCAAAATAAATTAATTAACTTCGCAACAAATGGGATCTTCGGAAATTATAAGTTCAATGCGGGCTCCGGAACCGGTGGGTTCTTATCCTCACGCCCGGAGAGTTGGGAATCTTCTTTTCCTTTCAGGTGTAGGTCCCAGAGAAAGAGGAACTTCAAAAATTCCGGGAGTGGAACTTGACAATGAAGGAAGAATTGTCTCTTACGATATAATAAAACAGTGCCATTCAGTTTTCCGAAACGTCAGGTACATACTTGAAGAAGCGGGATCAAAATGGGAGAACCTTGTTGATGTAATTGTCTTTCTGACTAATATGAAAGATGACTTCGCCGCATATAACAAGATTTACTCGGAGTACTTTAAGGAAAATAAACCCTGCAGGACCACAATTGAAATCAAATCTCTGCCGACACCGATTGCAATCGAATTGAAATGCATAGCAACTGTCTGATGGAAAGTTTTTGCATTCAGGATTAATTTCTTCAACTTCATTCAAACTAATCAAACGAAGTGGGTATAGTTGTAATTGCTTGTTTCAAACCAAAGCCCGGAAAAGAAAATCTTTTTCTGGAAGCGGTTAAAGAGCACCTTCCTATATTAAGGAGTGAAGATCTTGTTACGGATAAAGACAATTACATAATGAAAGCAAAAGATGGCAGCATAATAGAAGTATTCGAATGGAAGTCCGAAAAAGCAATTGATGATGCACACAAGAATGAGAGGATACAGGAGCTTTGGAAAAAGTTTGAAGAGTCATGCGAATACATACCTTACGGTTCCATTGACGAAGCGAAAGAGGTATTCCCGGGATTCGTTCCGGTTATTTTCTAAAGCAAGTAGATCAAACCAAGGTCGGAGATATTGTAATCGGAGGTTTTACTTTCGGAGAGAAGTAAAATCAATTTCACAAACCATAAAATAAAATATCATGCTTGAGAGAGTACAAAAAAAATGGTGGCTTCTTTTGATAAGAGGAATCCTGGCAATCATTTTCGGACTGATTGCGCTTTTTTCACCCGGTATTGTTTTAGTAACGCTTTTATTTTATTTCGGATTTGTTGCTTTGTTCAGCGGATTGTTTTTGATAATTGAGGGAATTGCCGTCAAGGATGATGACAGAGGCTTGCACATATTTGAAGGTATTGTGTCTATAATATTCGGGTTACTGTTTTTGTTCATGCCCGGTTTTGTATTTTCGTTCATTATGTACTTCATTGCTTTCTGGGCGATTATCGGTGGAATAATGCAGATCATCTATGCGATAAAACTTAGGAAAGAAATCCCGAACGAATGGATGTCTATTTTGAGCGGTGTGATAACATTGATCTTCGGCATTCTTGTTTTGTTTAATATACTCGCAGGCGCATCTGCCCTCGTAATGGTTTTCGGCATCTATGCATTGATATGGGGATTAATGCTGATAGCGCTTTCATTCAAAGTCAAAGGATTGAAGCCTTCAGCTGCATAGCAAATCATAAGTGACACAATTACATTTTTAATGACGCAAAGGAAATTTCTTTGCGTCATTTTTTACTTTAGCATATTTTGGAGGATAAATATTTTTAGAAAAATCTTTCCAGACACTCCATCCAACTTCCTGTTACTTTCTCATTTGCTCATTAACTTATTGACAATAACAGTTATAATGTTATATTTGCACAAATTTATTTGAGAACAAAAATAAAATTTTGCGATTAGCATTAACGTTTAACATAAAAAAAGAAAACGAAAACATTTTATCACCGCAAGAAGAACCTGTCTATAAAAGAGATTACAAAAAGTATCTCAATGAAAATCTCATCCAAAATTATCCCGAGAGACTCGATGATACGTATGCAGAATGGGACTCCGAAGAAACCATAGATGCCGTGAAATCCGCGCTGGAAGCCGGCGGACACGATGTCATACCAATAGAAGCCGACAGGGATGCATTCGAACATCTGAAGTCAGAGAATCCCGAATTTGTTTTTAACGTTGCCGAAGGAAACGGAGGCGTGTCGAGAGAATCGCAGATTCCTTCGATGCTCGAAATGCTTAACATCCCGTTTACGGGAAGCGATTCGATTACAACAGGAATATGTCATGACAAATCCCGATGCAAAGAAATTTTATCATACTATAAAATTCCTAACTCAAAATTTTTTATTGCAGATGCAGTTCATAACATAGACGGGAAAATTTCTTTTCCAAAATTTGTAAAGCCGCTTCACGAAGGTTCTTCAAAAGGAATTTACAACTCAAGTGTTGTAAATAATTTTGCCGGACTAAGGAATGAGATCATCAGAATAAAGGAATGTTATAATCAGCCTTCACTTGTTGAAGATTATCTGACGGGAAAGGAATTCACGGTAGCGATGCTTGGAAACGGAGATGACGTGAAAGTTCTGCCGATAGTAGAAATTAATCTTGACTCTGTTCCCGATGGATTCAACAAGATATATTCTTATGAAGTGAAATGGTTTTTCGATACGCGGGAGAGCAGGCTTGACATTTTCAAATGTCCGGCGGAAATAGATCCCGATCTGCAGAGAGAAATTGAGAAGGTTTGCAAAAAGACATTTAAAGCATTGCGACTGCGTGACTGGGCAAGAATTGATTTGCGATTAGATGAAAACAATGTTCCCAATGTCGTGGAAGTAAATCCGCTTCCGGGAATTTTGCCTGATCCAGCAGACAATTCGTGCTATCCAAAAGCCGCGCGTCATGCGGGTTACAATTATGTTGAAATGATTAATGCGGTTGTAAATCACGCTATAGCAAGATCAAAATAAAATGAAGATAAGCATCATATATAACGATCCGACACAATATTCCACCGGAAGAATTTACGATGACGGTGTGACAGATATTGAAAAGATTTCCGAACCGATAGATATGAGCGAATACGGAGTTCTTGACGAGCTGAAATCCGTCCAGCGTGCATTGAAGCCGACAGGACATCAAACGAAGATCGTTCCTGTTGCAATTGACGTTCATAAACTCATAGAAGAACTCAAGACGGACACTCCGGATTTGATTTTCAATTTATGCGAATCACTTGACGGAGATCCGACACAGGAAATGAATATTGCATCGCTGTTTGAGATTCTGAAAATTCCATACACAGGCTCGCGCGCACTTACGCTTGGAATTGCTCTTAACAAATGGAGGGTTAAGGAAATTTTAAATTATTATGATATACCGACTGCGCCTCATTATATTTGCAAAGACGCGGATAAGTTCAGTTCAAATGGTTATTCAAAGCTGAAAGATAAATTTCCGCTGATTGTAAAACCTTCCAGAGAAGATGCAAGTCTGGGAATTGAAAACAAATCCGTAGTCTTTGATGATAATGAATTGAAAAGAAGAATTGAATTCATACTTGATGAATTCAAGCAGCCCGCACTTGTTGAGCAATACATTGATGGAAGAGAAATTAATGTCAGCGTTGTAGGAAATATTGTTAATGACGAAAATGATTTGATTGTATTTCCTATTTCCGAAATTGATTTTTCGGATCTTCCCGAAGACTATCCCAAAATTGTAAGCTATAACAGCAAGTGGATGTATAAGACTGTAGAGTTTGCCGGAACAAAAGCTGTCTGTCCCGCAAAAAACATTTCGCCGGAACTTGAAAAGAAAATTAAGGATACTGCAAAAAAAGTTTACAGAATCATCGGAGCATCAGATTATGCAAGAGTTGATTTCAGAGTGAAGGATAATATTCCTTACGTCCTTGAAATGAATCCCAATCCTGACATCTCATCGGATGTTGACGAAGATACAGGTTTTACAAGAAGCGGTAAAGCATACGGATGGAGTTATGAAGAGCTTATACAGAACATAATCAAGTTTGCAAGCGAAAGGTGGGGAATCAGCTTGAATTGAGCGTGGGAATTAATTCATATAACAAAATAAATTTGTTGTGATTCGAAGATTAATTGAAGATGACCGTGAAAAGATAGAATTGATGCTTAGGGAGACAAAGAATTTTTCTGAAGAAGAAATAAAAATTGCGCTTGAACTGATTGATGTTTACAACAAAGACAGTGAGCAGAAAGACTATGAGTTATTTGTTGACGAAGAAGGGGAAGAACTTAGGGGGTACGTTTGTATAGGACCAAGACCGATGACCGTTGGGACATTCGATTTATACTGGATAGCTGTCAATCCGAATGTGCAATCCAAAGGTATTGGCAGCGGACTAATAAAGTATGTTGAGAGACATATAAAGAGCAAAGCAGGACGGCTGATAATAATTGAGACCAGCGGTAAGCCATCATACGAAAAGGAAAGAAAGTTTTACGAGAAGAATTCATATTCTGAATTGGTAAGCATAAGAGATTTTTACAGAGAAGGAGATTCTCTGGTGATTTACGGAAAGTATCTGTGATCGGAAAGAAATTTTATCCCGGAACTCATCCGCGGAGCAGAAGAGTTTAAAAATGCACTCGATAAGGGAAACATGGAAATTATCGCAGCGCAATTTCAAAACTAACGAAGGAGAAACCTTATGGAACTTTGGCAGGAAATGATTCGTGACAGTGTGAACACTGTTGATCATCTTGTAGAAAAGTTCAGCATAGACAAGAGAGTTGCGGAAAAACTTGATGAGTTTTTTCAGGCTCGAATAAATCCGTATTACTTATCTCTGATAAGATATCCGGGTGATCCGATCTGGCTTCAATGTGTTCCCGACATAAAAGAACTTGAGGACATTGACGCGCCGGAAGACCCGTTGCATGAGGACGAAATGAGTCCCGTACCGAACATCACTCACAGATATCCCGACAGAGCATTATTTCTTGTAACATCGCAGTGCGGGCTCTATTGCAGGTTCTGCACGCGAAAGAGAAAGGTTGGAGATCAAAGTAAGATTTCAATGAGGACTCTTGAATCCGCATTCAATTATCTTGAGCAGCATACGGAAATCAGCGATGTAATTTTGTCAGGAGGCGATCCTTTGATGTTAACCGATACGATGCTTGAGAAGATTCTGATCAGATTGAGACAAATCAAACACATTCAGATAATACGACTCGGAACAAAGATGCCTTGTGTCCTGCCGCAGAGAATTACACCGCAGTTATGTGAAATGCTTAAGAGATATCATCCGATTTATTGCAACACACATTTTAATCATCCATGGGAAATTACAGATGAGAGCAAACGCGCGTGCGGAATGCTTGCTGATGCGGGAATTCCGGTCGGTAATCAGTGTGTGCTGATGAAAGGAGTGAATGACAATGCCGATACGATGAAGGCATTGATGAAAGGACTTCTTGCGATGAGGGTGAGACCTTATTATATATATCAGGCGGACCTGACAAAAGGCGCGAATCATTTCAGAACACCTCTGAAGGTGGGAATGGAGATTATGGATAAGTTAAGAGGTCATATTTCCGGTCTTGCCGTGCCGCAATTTGTAATTGATGCGCCCGGTGGCGGCGGAAAAATTCCGATGTTGCCGAATTACGTCATATCACAAGATGACGAAAAAATAGTTTTAAGGAATTTCAAATATAACATTTATGAATATCCTGATGTAAGGGATGATTCTAAAATGACGGATGAAACTATGTTCATGAGAAAAAGGATTAACAGGAGGACGATTCAAAGCAAGAAAGACAGAATCAAGAAAGTGAAGATTCCTGTATTGCAGGATAAGTAGTAGTGTAATTTTCTTTCTTCGTTGTTAAAGATATTTTCATTTGCATCTCCCCGAGTTGGAATGACCTTCCGTCTTCATATCTAATTATCAGTCTCCCATCTTATATCGAAATGACTTTTCGACTCCGAATCTATTAATATTAATTCATTTTTCAATTTCCTTTGGTCCGGAATGAACCTTCTTATGCGGATTGAAACCCTGAACGCTCCGGACAAGTCAAAACAGATAAAGCAGAGATAATCACAACTAATCACAAATAATCATGTTAGAATCATTTGCCATAATTGCAGTTACCTTTGTAATAACATTCATATTGGCTATAAAGAAATCGGATTTTTACAACAAATAAAAAAAATTAAAATCTTTAATATTTAATAATAAGGAGAAAATAATATGCACGCAGCAATAGAATCATTGATACCCGTAGTGGCTATAATATTCACATTCGGGATACCTGGCATCATAGTTTTCTGGTGGCTTTACACGAAGCACAGAGAAAAGATGAGGCTGATTGAAAAAGGTCTTACGCCGGAAGAAGTGAAGGCTTACTTCTCGGATACAGTTCAAAAGCCCGTTAACAGATATTCATCATTGAAATGGGGAATTCTCTTTACATTTCTGGGCTTCGGAATTTTTGCGGCGAACTTGCTTGAGTCATTTTATGATATTGAAGAAGGCGTTATGATGGGATTGATACTGTTTTGTGTAGGGTTAGGTTTCTTACTTTACTATGCAATCATCAGTTCTAAGGCTAAGAACATTTCACAGAATCAAAACTAAAACTTAAAAAAATTGAAATGAAAATTATAGCAGTTCTCTTTCTGATAATAGTTGTCGGCGCAAATTTCGGAGGGTGCGGAATGATGTCGAAGAGATACACCAAGAGTAAGACTGAAACATTCAGCATCAATGCGGCGGGGAAAAAGAAGTTCAAGCTGGAAAATGTCCGAGGTACGATTAAAATTTCGAGAAGCGCAGATTCAGGATTGATAGGAATAAAAGCAAGCAAAGAGTTGCAGGTAAAGAAAAAGAATCTTGATAAACCGTTTGACGAAATGACTGTAAAGCTCGACACCATCGGAAGCATAGTTTCGGTGATGACTGACTTTGAAAAGAGCAGAGACATAAGGTTTTTCAAATTTGATGATGGCACAGATGCAAGAGTTGATTACGAGATATCGTTGCCGAGAGGAA
Source organism: Ignavibacteria bacterium (assembly GCA_039810605.1). GTDB lineage: Bacteria > Bacteroidota > Ignavibacteria > Tepidaquicellales > Tepidaquicellaceae > JAGPCH01. Next base: position 7,045 of record JBDHXH010000009.1, read on the forward strand.
TTGAAATTGAAATAAAAAATAATCACGGAAATATTTCCGGTATAGATTTGGGGAATGATTTGAATTTAGATCTGGTCAACGGAGATGTATCGCTTGAGGGATTTTCGGGATTACTTGAATGTGAAACGGTCAACGGAGATTTATCTGCAAATATTGATTCGACCAGAGGCATAAATCTTAACACAGTCAATGGTGATGTATCGCTTACTTTCAGCAATTTCATAAATGCGAACCTGCGTGCTGAAACTGTTAACGGAAAAATAACGGAAGATAATCTTCAGCTTACCGATGTTACCAGAGAGAAGAAACTTCTGAAAGCTAAGATAGGAAAAGATACTCCCGATGCAGACATAAAGATAGAAACCGTCAACGGCAAGATCAGGTTGTCCGGCAAGAACGTAATCTAAAAAAAATTTGCAACTGCATTTGAAATTTTGCAACTTGTATAAAGCTGACAACAGAAAATGCCGGAAACTCACAGCGACATCATAAACAAGGTCAAAGAAGGTGACACACAGGCGTTTAAGATAATTTCAGATGAACTGAAGGACAAAGCATTTTCTCTTGCGATGAAAATTTTGAAAAATAAAGAAGACGCAGAGGACACGGTGCAGGAATCGTTCATAAAGTTGTTTAAATCAATGAGCGCGGGAAAGTTTGAAGAGAGGTCAAAGCTCTCCACTTACTTTTACAGCATTGTCTACAACACCGCAGTTGATAATTATAAAAAACTGAAGTCGCAAAGGTTCAGTATAATTTCAATTGATGTTGATGATTCCGGTTTTGAAGAAGGCGATGATCTTGTGAAGAAATATTATGAAAGTGAAATTGACAAGAATATTTATGAACAGAGTCATGAAACAAGCACGGATAAGCAGACAGCCGAGAATGAAGTCGAACGAATGGTCAACAATTATATTAGCAGCATTCCCGAGCAGTATTCGGTCATACTAACCATGTTTTACATAAATGATCTTTCGCATGATGAAATTTCAGAAATACTCAAACTTCCGTTGGGCACCGTGAAGAACAGGCTGTTCAGAGCCAAGGCGAGACTAAAAGATTTAATTTTGAAAAAATTTTCTGAAGAAGAAATACTTCAGTACGTATGAAAAATTTTAGTTTTAAAATGAGCGATTTAAATAGTATTTTTAATTCAATGAATGAAGGTGAAAAGAAAAATTTCGATTCTTATCTCGACAAGTTGATGAGCAAGTCTTTATCGGAAGAGGTTTCCGGTGAATTCACATCAGAGCTGATGAAGCGGATTGAAATCGAAAGAGAATTTGCCAGAGAGGACATTAAGACATCACGCATTGCCAGGTATATAATCGGAGTTTTTGTTACAATTCTTGCGGTCATCGCGGTGGCATTTGCATTCAGTCTGAAAGTAAATGATACGGGGAAGGATGCCGGTATCTTTAACTATGCGCTTGAGAGATTTTCAGGTATGATAGAATCTATCAGCATGTTTATATCGAGCAATCTCGGTTTTGGCTTTAGTTTTCAGACCGGAATAATTCTCCTGGTCATAATGGCCTGCGTATTCCTTTTTTCATTTGCTGACAAGGTTATTTTCAGAAAAGGCTATAAGTAAAATCATTTATGCTTGTCAAAGGATTACTCAAGTTATCTGCAATTCAGATTATTCCGGTCTGTATTCTTTGATCATTGGGCGGCTGAATGATTTTTTCGAAACTAAAATTTCACACCTGCAATAAATTCAAAAAGATAGTTTTTTATTTTTCCTATTGTAGCATCTTCATAAGCGTTAGACAAATCCATTGCAAATCGAACTTCTGCAATAAGTGAAACCTTCTTAAGAGGAAACTCCGAACCCACCCCGGTCTTAAATCCAAATGTAGTAGACTTGAAATTCTCAATCACTGATTTTTGAGAGCTTATTGGAGGTAGTATGGAATCAATAGAAGTTGTTAATTCTGATTTTGTCTTGATTCCAAGATAAGGTCCTGCGATCAGGTAAGGACTGAAAGATTTTGAACGCATTATGATTTTAGCCAGAACAGAAATGTCAATGTAGTTTATCTTATTTCGTATCTCATAACTCATGGTCTCAACTCCAAACTCATTGGTTTCAGCGCCTTTGTTGTTGAAGCCCTTTTGCGAATAGCCCGCCTCTGCGGAAATAGATACATTCCTGAAGTTGAATGCATCATAAAATAAATACACATTAAATCCTGTTCTCGCACTTCTCGTGTAAATGAAGTTATTCGGATTATCTGATTTATTTGATACATCCGAAATGTTCAGTCCTCCTTTGATACCAAGGTTAAGTTTCTGCCCGAATGAATTGCCTGTCAGAAATACGGATAGGCCGAACACTAGAAAGATCATCAGAATGTTTTTCATGTTTGTTATTTTTAATTAATGGAATAACCGGGAAAAATTCCCGATGCGTAATTAAAAGTAGTTCCTTGAATTTTTAATATTGCAGAAATCCTTTATTAATATCTTTAATTTTTCTGCCTGTTCTTCTGAACACGCCGATGCCCTCGCGGCTTCCTCCATCATTTGTATTGCCTTCAATTGTTGTAAGAAATCCGCCACTAACCTTTTCAACGATACCTGTATGACCGAGTCCTCCTCCGTAAGACATTATAAAAATCTGTCCGGGATTTATGAGGGAAGGTTTAGCATACGCGTCTGCAGACAGAATTTTTTTTGCGGTGGAATTATTCCAGAGATTTAATACACCCGCGGTTTTGTAAACAGGATTTTTCCTGTTTAACTTTTTGCAGGCTTCATCAAAGCACCAGTAAACAAATGCCGCGCACCATGCGTAACCGCCTTCAAGTCCTACCCTTGCGAGATATTGATCTACTTCGGGACCGCTGTTGCTGTGAGGAGGGTCTTCCATTACGCCGATTTCACCGGCGGCAATTGATAACACCTTCTTTATCATTTCCGATCTCGGTGGTTCGGACAGGTGAACTGAATTTTCACCAAACAAAGCGGCCCAGCTTAGCGGACCGACTTTCCCGTCTATCACCAGCGGTCTTCCAAGCTGATCAGTAAACCTGGTCTGAAAAAGTTTGACGGCATTCATGGTCTTATTTCCGAAGTCACCGTCAACATCCAGCGGTCCACAACCCTTTTTGTTTAACTGTTTCTGAACGGCTTTGACTATCGCTGCATTTTTTTCCCCTTTGAGGATGACTCTGTTGGGATAGTTCATGTTTTTGATATTTTAAATTAATGTAACATTGTTCCTGAAAAATTTTTTGGGAACCAATCATTGTACTGCAGAATACAGTGCAATTTCAAAGTGTATATGATTGTCGTAAATTTATGGAGTTTAATTACAGATGTCAAATTGCAAATAACTTAATTTGCGAAAAAATTTTTACGGTGTGCAAATTGAGAATAAGACACGGGAAAATAGGCTGATTGATCTAAAGTTTTGTCGTGCACTTATCGAAGGTGCTTATACAAAAATTCTCAATTTAAAATTTTATTTAAAAAGCGTATCATAAAAATAAACAGTTGATGAGAATTTCCATTCTTATTTTTATAGCTTCCGTAATCATTTTTCTTCTTCCCTATTACGCCAGGGCACAATTTGAAACAGATGCGGATTCGGTTCAAAAAAAAATTCTCAATCTGGTTGACGAAGAAAAGTATGACGAGGTGATTGCTTACGGGGAGAAGGCATTGAAAAACGGGTTTGACATTTATGCCGTAAGAAATTCCCTCGGCAAAGCATATTATAAGCGGAAGAATTATTTCAAAGCAATTCCTGATTTTGAAAGAGCCGCAAAGTTGAGTTACAACGATCCGGAAAACTCACTTTTCCTTTACAAAGCTTATGACAAGACGGGAAGAACAGAAGATAAGAATTATGTTTACTACCAGCTTCCCAAATCACTGAAAAATAAACTTAAACCTCTCGAAAATTCTCTTGCTGATGATGTTAACTTTGTGCTGGGTAATGTCTTCTCCAATGACATTAGTGTAAACGGCGTCGCAAAGATCAGCGGAGCGGATAATTTTTACGGCGAGCAGATTCTTAACGGCAATGTGTTCTATTTCAAAATCGGGATACACCAGATTCCCCTGAAGTGGATCAGAATTGAGTATGAATATTCGTATTACAATCATAAAAATAAAAAAGAAATTGAATATAAGAATCAGAAAATTACTGACGACTATTCACGTTCTGAAAACAGGTTTTACAACAAATTTGATTTTCGGGTAAAGAATGGTTTGATTTTAAGTCCGGCTGCTCATTACATTGGAACGAATGACAACACTATTTATGCGAATACGGACAGCATTTTCAGCTACGATACATTAACCACAGCATCAATTTCAAAAAGAGAAATCTTCGATGATAATTTCATAATTTCAATTGAAGGGAAAAAATTCTATAAAAATATAGTGGGGGGAGTAAACGGAAGTTTTTCATATCTCAATCATGACCATCAGACGCAGGCCGGTGCGTTCATCAAATATTACATATATCCTGATGCACGGCTTTATGCAGGTCTGAATGCAACTTTGCACTTTCAGGAGGCGACAAGGATTATTGTAGAACCATATTTGGGAGGCAAAGTTGATGACAGAATAGCCGGCAATATTTTTCTTACTTTCGGGACTATGGTAAATTTCAATAACCTGAACGCATATCAGGTCTTTAATAATGGAGATAAAATAAAATTCAGAATCGGCGCGAACTTTGACTATAAAATCAGTTCAAACCTTCACGCATTTCTGGCTTATAACTACCAGTACCGGGAGAAAAGATTTACAACGTCAATGCTTGATAGTCAACACGATTATCAAAAGACCAATGGTGAAATGAAATATGACGTAAATGATTTCTCCGTTGGCGGCAATTTTAGCTTCTGAACTTACTTCATTATGATCATCTTTCTACTGATGTAAAACCCGGGAGTTGAAAGTGTATAGAAATATACGCCGCTTGGAAGCGGATTTATTTCATCTGCATTTACAATCAATTCATGATGTCCTTTTTCAAAAAACTCATTTGAAAGCTTAAGGATTTCCTTTCCGGTTAAGTCAAACAATTTTATCCGGACAATTGCACCGGTTTCCAGGTCAAAGCCGATGCGTGTTTGCGAGTTAAATGGATTTGGCCAATTTTGAGAAAGGAAAACCTTTTCTACAGGTGGTCTATCAATTTTTTTGAACGGGAATTTTCGTGGAGAATAAAGTATGGTTCCGTATTCTCCGAATGCAACTAAGTTTCCCGCAGAGCTGACAGAGAAGAGATTATTGTCAGTGATGCTTTCGAATATTTGCCATGAAGAACCTTTGTTTGTTGAACAGATTATGCTGCCATCAGACCCGCATGCCAATGCGTAATCTTCCCGAAACATAATCGCATTCAGATTTGAATATACGCCTGTGAGAGATTTACTCCAGTCGAAACCGCCGTTTGATGTAACATACACAATCCCATTGTCGGCCGCAATCATACCGTTGATTTGATCAGTAAAGCTGATGCTATTCAGATTGTTGACTGAAATATTTTCTGAAGTCCAGCTGAATCCTGCATCATAAGTATGGAGAATATTTCCATTATCGCCTGTGGCAATTCCGACATTGCTGTTCACAAATGAAACAGAATTGAGAATTCCCATACCAAGAGAGTCGAAGACTTCGAACCAGTTGATTCCGGCATTAGAAGTTCTGTAGATGAAGGCTCTTCCGTTTTCAGGATTACCTCCCCCTGCAACACCGTCATCATAGTTAATAAAATGTATAAAGTTATAATCAAGCCTTGTATAATGAGTTTGATTTGTCCAGAGTTCACCGGCGTTAGATGTCTTGAAAATAGCTCCGTCATTGCCGGCAGCATAACCGGTGTAAGCATTCATGAAGTAGAGAGTGTTAAGGGATTTCGGAGTAAAGTGTTTCAATTCATTCCATGTCAATCCGCCGTCTTCAGTTTTGAGAACAGTTCCGTTTTCACCCGCCGCAAATCCGGCAGCAGTGCTTACGAAAAAGTTTGAACGAATATTCTTCTTGTTTCCGGATTTCACACTCCAGTTCTTTCCGCAATCTGATGATGAAAAAATATTTCCGCCCGCTCCGCAGATTTTCAGATTGTTTGTTCCGAAAGATTGAATATCGCTCATCACAAAACTTTTTTCTGCAGAAGGTCTGAATAAAGAATCTTTTGTCCACAAAATTCCGGCGTTGTTAGTTTTGACAATTGTTCCGAAAGTAGTTACGGCGAAGCCTGTCGAATCATTGACAAACTTCATGCTTCTGACCAGATCTGCTGAACCTTCATATAGCAGAGAAAGCTCAAGTGAAGTAACTGTCCATGTAGATCCTCCATTTGTTGATTTAAGAAATTTTCCATCGGGAGAATCGGAAACTGCAAATATATTTTTTTCATCGGCATAAATTCCTCTTACTGCACTGTTATTCAAATCCGGATGAATGTCATACCAGCTTTTGCCGCCGTCGGTTGTTTTAACAATACAGTTATATCCTCCCGCAATTCCCGTATTCACATTAATGAATTGCAGACAGAAAAGCGGCGGTCCATTTTTGATTGAGATGTCTTTCCATGAATCTCCGGTGTTTGTGGTTTTGAGAATCGTACCATTAAGTCCGCAAGCAAAACCCGTGAATCTGTTCACGAAGAAAATGTCATGTAGATCGTTGTCAGTCGGAGAGTCAATTGCGATCCAGTCATCTCCTCCGTCATCTGACTTAAGGATGTTACCTGCTTCACCGACCACAATGCAGATGTTTTCTTTGATTGCGGAGATTTCAAAAATATCAAAGTTTGTTCCGGCATACAGAACCTTCCAGTTTACACCCGCGTCAATAGAGCGGAGAATGGTGCCAAGTGATCCTGCTGCGTAAACAACCTTATCGTTTGCAGGAAAAATTGATTGCAGAAAATTTCCGGTTGGTAAGGGCTGCGACCATATCCAATAAGGTTTTGCATCGAGCAATTGAGTTTCCCAAAAAATAAGTACAAACAAAGTGTAACAGCATAAGAAAATTTTCCTGAACATCGTATCATCTCCTTTAATTTAGCATTAGCAGATGAAACAAAAATATCGGGAGCGAATATGATGGTCAAATTGTAAATTACCGGGATTGCGAAAAATTTTATGGGGTTTGCAATCGAATCACGACTTCTGATTCGCGGGATTCTCTTTTGAGAAATAAAGAAAGTCTATTCCAAAATGACGGCGATATCCCTTTGCTGTCATTCCGAGTTTATTGATGACATTGACAGAGTTCACGTTTTCGGGATAAGCAAGTGCAACAATTTTTTTGAGTTTGAGGATATTGAATCCGAACTCAAGAGTTGACGATGCAATTTCTGTCGCGTATCCTTTGCCCCAATATTTCTTGTCAAGCAGGTAAGCTATTTCAATTTCCGAATCGGAGCGAAGAAAATTGAAACCACAGTGACCAATGAGACGAACATTTGTTTTTTCCGTAACTCCCATTATACCGAATCCGTGTTTGTCATAGCTGTCAATAAAAGCTTCAATGATTTGTAATGTTTGTTCTTTATTTGCAGGTCCTCCTCTGCCGATATATTTCATGACTGTTTCGTCTGAATATATTTTACTCATTTCATCAGCATCCCCCGGTCTGAATGGACGAAGCAGCAAGCGCTCGGATTTAATTGTTTCAATTATCATTACCGGAAACAATATTTAAAGTGTTGCGTAATTTTGATAACTTGTTTAATCAAAATTACAAAATTAGAAAATGCGAATAAAATTGGTTGTCGTATTAATTCTCTTCTTTAATACGCTAATATTCTCACAAGTTACACAAAACGAAAACTATCAGTTCTTTGTCAACCTGAACAATGCAGATAATCATCAGCTTATGGTGGAATTAATAACTCCGCAGACCGGCACTGAAAAGATTACATACAAAATGCCGGCTATGGTGCCGGGAACATACAAGGTTTATGATTTCGGAAGGTTCGTATCAGATCTTAAGGCGTATGACAAATCGGGCAATGAACTTGAAGTGACAAAAGGAGATGTTAACTCATGGGACATTTCCGGTGCGAACAACTTATACAAGATTACATACAAAGTCAGGGACACATTTCAGGATACAACCGGCAAAGAGATATTTGAACCTGTAGGGACAAGTTTTGAAAAAAATATTTTTGTGATTAACAATCACGGGTTGTTTGGTTACCTGGATGGATATATAAGGAACGGTTACACTTTGAACTTTACGAAGCCGGAAGGATTTTATGGCTCGACCAGTCTTATAAACACGGAGAGATCAGATACAGAAGAGATTTTTACGGCGCCCGACTATCAGTTTCTCGTTGATAATCCGATTTTCTTTGATGTTCCGGATACAGCTACAATAAATTTTGAAGAAACGAAAATTTTGATTTCCGTTTATTCACCGGGGAAAGGTATTACGGCAAAGGATATGGCAGAGAGCAACAAGACTTTATTGACAGCGATACGAACATTCCTTGGAGGAAAACTGCCTGCAGACAGATATACATTTCTTTATTATTTCTCGAATCACCAGGAAAGTTCGTCATTCGGAGCTCTCGAGCACAATTATTCTTCTCTATATTATATGCCGGATGTTCCTGTGCAGGCAAAGTCATTTATGCTGAAGCAATTGCTTTCAACCAGCGCGCATGAATTTTATCACATAGTTACGCCTCTTAATCTCCATTCAAAGGAAATAGGCGAGTTTGATTTTAATGATCCTAAGATGAGCGAACATCTATGGCTTTATGAAGGTACGACTGAATACATGGCAGGATATATACAACTTGTTGAAGGTATGATGGATCTCAAAGAATACGCTGAAGATATAGAGCACAAACTCAATGGAGCATCGCGTTATAACGATACTCTGCCATTTACGGAAATGAGTAAGGGAGCGCTGAATGAATACGAACCGCAATACAACAACGTTTACCAAAAGGGCGCGCTGATAGGATTGTGCATGGATATTCTTATTCGCGAAGCATCCGGCGGCAGTCAGGGATGGCAGGATGTGATCAACAAACTTCTTGCAAAATACGGAATGAAGAATTCATTTGACGATGCCGTACTTTTTGATGAAATAGAAAGTCTTACTTCAAAAAGCGTTAGAGAATTTTTAGACAAGTATGTTGCGGGAGCAAACAGGATTCCGTATGATGAAATTTTTTCCAAGATTGGGATTAAAGTAGAAAGCATTCCGTATCAGGTTGCGGATGTCGGCGGACTGGATATGGGATTTAATCAGAATACATACAGACTGGTTGTCATGAAGATTGATGACCCTGAAAATCCGGTAATGAAAGAACTGGGACTAAAGACTAAAGATGAGTTTGTATCATTCGGAGGGACTGCAATAAATTATTTTAACATGAAGGATATTTTTGGTTCTGCAAAGAAACAGATGAAACCCGGGGACGAAATAGTTCTTGTTGTTGCAAGGATAGACGACAGCGGTAAAGAAGTTCAAAAGACGTTAAAGGCAAAAATTGAGAAAACGAAAACATCACATGACTACAAAGTTTCGCTTGTGGAGAAGATGACCGATGAGCAAAAGAGATTGCAAAGGAGCTGGATTCAGAAATGACCATGTAGATATATTGATCAGCATTTTTTTGAACCACATAGGCACATAGGAAACATAGACACATAGATCGTATTATTCTGAATCAGATCGGCTCGTAATTTTTTAATCAGATAAATCGTATTTGTTTTGATCAGAACGGCTCGAATTTTTTTTAGTTAGATAGCTCGAACTTTTTTTAGTTAGATAGCTCGAAATTTTTTTAGTTAGATAGCTCGAATTTTTTTTAGTTAGATAGCTCGAACTTTTTTTAGTTAGATAGCTCGAAATTTTTTTAGTTAGATAGCTCGTAATTTTTTAATCAGATAGGCTTGTATTTTTTTTTAGTCAGATAGATCATAACATTGGGAGAAAAAATTTTTATGATTATTATTGAGTACAGAGGATAATTCTGATGAAGTAGCGAAGAAGCATGATCCTTATGCGGCGCTTCGATTTTGGGAATTCAGAAATTTCACGATTGCGAGGCTTTGCATTACAATCGCATCGCAGATGCAGGCAGTGATTGTAGGGTGGCAGATTTATGAGATTACAAAAGACCCGCTTTCGCTTGGAATGATTGGTCTGGCAGAAGCGATTCCCTCAATCACCACGCTGCTTTTTGCGGGACATATTACCGACACCAATGACAGGAAAAAAATTGTTATGGGTTCGGTTTTTCTGATGACATTCTGTTCGATCTTACTTACGATTATATCAACTGATTCGGTGGGCTTTTTTAATTCTAACAAAGTTGCAGCAATGTACTCTGCAATTTTCCTAAGCGGAATCGGCAGAGGATTTTCCGGACCTTCATTTTTTGCATTCGTAGCACAGCTTGTACCGAAGGAAAAATTACCAAATGCAATCACATGGAACACGTCAACCTGGCAGACAGGCGCTGTAACAGGTCCTGCAATCGGCGGATTGCTTTACGGTTTTATCGGCGCCACAAACACATATCTTACAATACTTTTTTTCTGGATGGCTGCAATAAGTTTACTTTTTACGATAAAGCCAAAGGAAAAGCCTCATGTTGTTGAGGATCAATCGTTAAAGGAGAAACTGACAGCAGGTCTGAAGTTTGTATTTGAACGAAAGGTTATTCTTAGTGCAATTACACTTGACCTGTTTGCAGTTTTGTTTGGAGGCGCAGTTGCATTGCTCCCGATTTTTGCAAGTGAAATTTTATTTGCAGGTCCGCAGGGGCTCGGTGTGTTGAGAGCCGCTCCTTCTGTTGGTGCAGTAATAATGGCAATATACTTGACCAGACATCCTTTCACAGGGAATGCGGGAAGAAATCTGCTGCTTAGCGTTTGCGGATTCGGACTAAGCATTATAGTATTCGGAATTTCGAAAAATTTTTATTTGTCTGCGTTAATGCTTGCGTTGAGCGGAGCGTTTGACAGCGTCAGCGTAGTCATAAGGGGGACCATAATTCAGTTGATGACTCCTGATAATATGAAGGGGAGAGTTTCTGCGGTAAACAGTATTTTCATCGGCTCATCAAATGAAATCGGAGCATTCGAATCAGGTGTCGCTGCGAAACTTCTTGGAACAGTCCCTTCCGTTATATTCGGAGGAATGATGACGCTGATCGTTGTGGGAGCTGTATCAATTGCATTCCCGCAGATAAGAAAATTGAGGCTTTGATGAAAATTGATGAGAAAACATTTACAATGATTGTACATTACAAACTAATCTATGAAGTTTGGAACAGTTGAAAATATTGATGATGTTGATTTTACTTTACCCGAAGATCATGCTGATACGGATAAACTCCTAAAGAGTCTGAAAAAAACCAAGAGCCGCGGTAAAGTTTATGTCGGCTGTGCAAAATGGGGGATCAAAGAATGGATAGGAACGCTCTATCCAGAGGGAACGCGTGAGGATGACTTCAGAAAATTATATCTGAAAGAGTTCAACTGTATTGAATTGAATCCGACTCATTACAGAATTCACAAGAGTGAAGTTGTGAAGCAATGGAAAGAAGGGGCTGACAAGGATTTCAGATTCTTTCCAAAGTTTCATCAGGGAATCAGCCATTTCAAAAGATTAAATGGAGCCGAAGAGTTAACGGAAATATTCTTCAAATCTGTAAACAATCTTGGGAACAATCTCGGCTGTTGTTTTCTGCAGATGCCTCCTAATTTCGCTCCGAAGAGTTTTGATGTTCTAAAGGATTACCTGGAGAAATTACCTTCAAAGCCGGATGTTCAACTTGAACTTCGGCATCCCGGATGGTATTCGGATAAAAATATTCATGATGAGTTGTATTCATTATTGAAGAAAAATAAGATTGGATTTGTAATAACGGATGCTGCGGGGAGAAGAGATATGGTTCACATGCGGCTTTCGACACCGGATGCATATATAAGATTTGTCGGCAACAGCCTTCATCCTACAGATTATAAACGAATTGATGACTGGATAAAGAGAATCAGTCAATGGCTTGAGTCGGGTGTGCGATGTGTTTATTTTACGATGCACATGCACGATGAAAAAGACTCGCCGGAGTTGTGCAGGTATCTGGTGCAAAATTTAAACAAGCAATGCGATCTCAAACTTCATGTACCAAAGTTATTCAGTCAAAAAATTGTATCAGGATAAAGAATTTTTTTGATGGACGTTAAATTTGAAATTGGAAATAAGGAATATTCATGCAGTATTGATCATCCTTATGATATTTCAATACCGGTGCTATTCAACGGCGAGCAGCCAAACAGTTACGGTGTGAAGAAGGCAGCGGCAATGGCAGTTGAGACGGGTGATTTCATTGGTGATACGCGTCGGGGCGGAAGCTGCAACTTTGAAGAGTACAGGTTGATTCCACATTGCAACGGCACACATACGGAAGGAGTTGGTCATATTTCCTTGGAAAGAATTCCGGTAAATGAAATTCTGAATGATGTATTGATCCCTTCCACGCTGATAACAGTGGAGTCGCAAAAAGCAAATGATACTGTTGACAAATATATTCCCGAAAAAAATCCCGATGATTTTCTTATTACAAAAAAAATTCTGGAAGATAAACTGAACACCGCAGATGAAAACTTTTTGCGAGGGCTTATAGTGAGAACGCTTCCGAACGATGATTCAAAGAAGAAGAGGCAATACATGAAAGACCTGCCCCCATTCTTTTCCATAGAGGCAATTGAATATATAGTCAGTTTGAATGTTGAACATCTGATGGTAGACATTCCATCAGTTGACAGAACTTTCGATGAAGGCAAACTGACAGTTCATCATATCTTCTGGAATGTTAAGAGCGAATCTCATGAGGTTAAGAAAAATCATTCGACGAAAACAATAACGGAAATGATATATGTAACGGAAAAAGTCCCGGACGGAAAATATTTGACGAGCATACAGATTCCGAATTTTAGATCAGACGCAGCTCCAAGCAGGGTTTTCATTTTTAGTCTGATAAGTTCGTAAGTTTAGAAATTTTGATAGACAAATTAAAATTCATTATTGGAGTTTGGAAAGGGAAAGGTTTAGCACAATTTCCAACGATCGGGAAGACGGAATATATTGAAGAGATTGAATTTAAATTTATAGGCGATGATGAGAGCATTGCATTTGAGCAAAAGTCATGGAGAGTTGAATTCGGTAAGCAAGCGGCTCCTCTTCACTGGGAATCCGGTTACATCATTGATGCCGGAGACGGGGTTTTTGAATTGTTCAATGCACAGAACAGCAGGCGAGTTGAAGTAATGACATGTAAAGAATTATGCATAAATGAAGACGCTGCTTCAATTTTGTTCGAATCGAAATTTTTTGCCAATGATGAAAAGATGGTAAGAACAACCCGTGAGTTTGTCATTAAGGATGATTCACTCCATTACAGCATGAAAATGTCAACAAGGAATACTCCGGAGTTTCAGGAGCATCTTAATTCAAGACTGAATCGAGTAGAGGTTTAGGATCTTTTCACATTTTCCAATGATATGTTTTCATAAAGCCCACAATTTATTTTTACAAAGATGACAGATACATTTCAGAAAGGAATTTCGTTTGCGAAAGAGCTTGATCTTCTGGACCCTTTAAAACAGTTCCGTGAAAAATTCTTAATTCCAAAAAATCATAACGGAAGCGAAGTAGTTTACTTTGCCGGCAATTCACTTGGCTTGCAGCCTAAATCTACACGCGCGTATGTCGAGCAGGAATTAAAGGACTGGGAAGAACTTGGCGTTGAAGGGCATCTTCAGGCAAAGAATCCCTGGTTGCCTTACCATGAATTTCTTACAAGACAAACGGCTGTTCTGACAGGAGCAAAACCCGAAGAGGTTTTGAACATGAATTCACTCACGACAAATCTTCATTTACTTTTTGTTTCATTTTACAGACCGACAAAGCAGCGGCACAAAATATTGATTGAATCCAATTCATTCCCATCGGATCACTATGCAGTTCAATCACAGATAAAGTTTCACGGATTTGATGCAGAACATTCTTTGGTTGAAATGAAACCGCGCGATGGTGAAGAGAAAATCAGGACGGAAGACATTGAAGAGATGATTGATAGGGAAGGTGATTCGATAGCACTAATCTGGTTTGCCGGTGTAAATTATTATTCCGGTCAGGCATTTGACATGAAGAGAATCACAGAAGCGGGTCACAGAAAAGATATTACAGTTGGATTTGATTTAGCGCATGCGACGGGAAATCTTATATTGAATCTTCACGACTGGAATATTGACTTTGCCGTCTGGTGCAATTACAAATATATGAATGGCGGTCCGGGAACTATCGGCGGCGCTTTCGTTCATGAAAAACATCTGCGCGATTATTCGCTTCCGAAATTTTTAGGATGGTGGGGACATGACAAAGAATCAAGGTTTCTTATGAAGCACAAATATATTCCCATTCCAAGTGCAGAAAGCTGGCAGCTAAGCAATCCACCGATATTGCAGCTTGCATCGCTAAGAGCTTCGATGGATATCTTTGAAGAAGCGGGAATGCATGCATTGCGAAAGAAGAGCGAACAGCTTACGGGATATCTTGAGTTTTTGATTAATGAAATGGCGAATGGGAACATAGAAGTCATTACGCCAAAGGAAAAAAACGAAAGAGGATGTCAACTTTCGTTGAAGGTAAAACGGAATGGTAAGGAATTACACAAGGATCTGAATGACAACGGAGTAATATGTGATTGGAGAGAACCTGACGTAATACGCATTGCTCCGGTACCGCTTTATAATACCTTTGAAGATGTGTGGAAGTTTTGTGAGCAATTGATTGAACGAAGATTGTAAAATAATTAGCGAGCTTTGCGTGATGGGTTTTTTGTAGATTCAGGAGAAAGTTTCACGCGGAGCCTGCAAAGGTTTCACAAAGCGATATATTATAATTCTTATTTTTCCGCATGAATAAAGTCACAATAGTAGGAGCTGGGCTTGCAGGTTCGCTTCTTTCGGTTTATCTGGCGAAGAAAGGTTTTAAAGTTAATGTATATGAACGCAGGCCGGATATGCGCAAGCATGACATCAGTGCGGGGAAATCAATTAACCTTGCATTGTCGGCTCGCGGTATTCACGCTCTTAAAGAAGTTGGCATGTTTGACGAAATAAAAAAGATTGCAATACCGATGTACGGAAGAATGATTCATTCAATTAATGGCGAATTGAATTTTCAAAGATACGGAAGAGATGATTCTGAATACATTAATGCCGTATCACGCGCGGAGCTGAATAAGAAGCTGATGGATCTTGCGGAGAAAAACGAAAACGTAAGAATCTTTTTCGATCAGAGATGCAACGGAATGAATTTCAGGAATTGTTCTGTTGAATTTGTAAATGAGACAACCCAAGAAGTTACCAATGTCAACTCGGATGCCGTGATAGCGGCTGATGGCGCTACATCCGCGGTGAGAATGGAAATGCAGAAAGTTCCGCGTTTCAATTTTTCACAGGAGTATGAAGATTACGGGTACAAGGAATTGATTATACCGGCTGATGATGATGGGCATTTCCGGATGGAAAAGAATGCTCTCCACATCTGGCCCCGTGGTTCTTTCATGTTAATTGCACTGCCGAATCTTGACGGGAGCTACACGTGCACCTTGTTTCTTGCTTATGACGAATCACTCGGAAAGAAAAACAGTTTTGAATATCTGACTTCGGAAGAACGTGTGAGTAAATTTTTCGAAGAACATTTTCCTGATGCCATAGAAATGATGCCGACGTTGCTTGAAGATTTTTTTCACAATCCGACCGGTACATTGATGACGGTTAAATGTTTTCCATGGGTAATGGAAGGAAAAAGTGCTTTGCTTGGTGATGCCGCTCATGCAATTGTTCCCTTCTTTGGTCAGGGAATGAATGCCGCATTCGAAGATTGCACGGTGCTGAATGAATGCATCGGCAACTGCACTGATCTGAAAATAGGCGGAGATGAAATATTTTCACGCTATCAGAAATTGAGGAAAGTGAACGCAGATGCCATAGCAGATCTTGCGCGCGAAAATTTCATCGAGATGCGGGATCTTGTTGCCGATAAACGATTTCAGTTGAAGAAGAAAATTGAAGCCGAGCTTTTCAAAATGTTTCCGGAAAGATTCATTCCCAAGTATTCAATGGTCACATTTCATCGCATTCCTTATGCGACAGCTCTTCATCGCGGGAAAATCCAGGAGAGGATACTTGAGGAACTTAGTCATGACATTGAAAAAATTGAAGACGCAGATTTTTCGAATGCGCGCGCACTGATAGAACACGCGCTTAATGAATTATCAATTGGTCAGGACGGATAATGACGATCCAATTTTTTTCTGTTCAATCCAGTCGCGGATGTTTCTCATGCTAAATCAATTCATAGAATTCTCAAGACAAAAATATTATTTTCGGGAAGTAAGAAGAAAATGTGTTTGAATTTCATAGGAGATTGTTACCGATCAGTTTCTACAGAAGAATAACCGCAAAAAAATTTAACCGAACAACCGCAATGAACACAACCATTAACACTCTTAAAATTTTGTTCACACTTTTACTGCTCAATCAAATTGCATCTGCTCAAGTGCAATCAGACAAATTCGAAGATCAAATCAATCCTGACTACCTCGATAAATCGGTGAAGCCTGTGCAGGATTTTTATGAGTTCTCAAACGGCGGATGGTTTAAGAATAATGAAATACCGCCTGAATACAGCAGGTGGGGCAGTTGGCATGAAATCAGAATCAGGAATGAGGAAATCCTCAAGACTATCTTGGAAGATGCTTCTGAAAATTCCTATTCTCGTGGTTCCATTCAACAAAAACTTGGTGATCTGTATTTTACGGCAATGGATACGGAAGCAATAGAGAAAGCCGGAATAACACCGCTGAATGGAGCGCTATCGGAGATTGATGCAATTCAGAGCAAAGAAGATTTTCAAAAAGTTTTCGCCCATTTGAGAAGCTACAGGACAGGCGGTTTATTCGGAATGTACGCAGGACAGGATGACAAGAACAGCGAGAATGTAATTCTGAACCTGTATCAGGGAGGACTGGGACTTCCGGAAAGAGATTACTATTTTAAAGATGATGAAAGATCAAAAAAGCTCCGCGATGATTATATCCAATTCATGAGAAAGATTTTTGTCTTGATGGGACATGATGAAATCAGCGCCTCGGCAATTGCAGACAAACTAATGGATTTTGAGATTCGTCTGGCGAAGTCTTCGATGAAAAGAGTTGATATGCGCGAAGCTGAAGCAACATATCATCTGATGACGCTTGATGAATTGAAATCACTGACTCCAGATTTTTCATGGGACATATTTTTTGCGGAACTTGGATTGGACAACAGCAAATTTACAAAAGGAATAAACGTTGGCCAGCCGGAATTTTTCAAAGACATGGATAGGCTGATAACAGACTCGGACATTGATGTGCTGAAGAATTATTTGAAATGGAACCTTGTAAGGAGTTCCGCTGAAATGCTTAGTTCTGATTTTGCGGATGCGAGTTTTGATTTTTACAGTAAGAAGATACGGGGAGTGGAGGAACGCCGTCCGAGATGGAAAGTAAGCATTGATTTTGTCGAGAATGCGATGGGTGAACCGCTTGGACAAATTTTTGTTGAAAAAAAATTCACGCCTGAAACAAAAACCAAAGCCCTTGAATTTGTGAATAACATTAAGCAATCCTTCGGCGAAAGAATTCAGAGTAACGAATGGATGAGCGATGCCACAAAGAAAGAAGCGCTGCGAAAGCTTTCAACATTTAATGTGAAGATTGGATACCCTGATGTCTGGAAAGATTATTCAGGGCTCGAGATGGACAGAACTTCATTTCTAAATAATATGAGAAACGCCTCCGCATACAATGTGAAATTAAATTTGAGTAAGATTGCCAAGCCTGTAGATAGGAATGAATGGGGAATGTTTCCGCAGACAGTTAATGCATATTATAATTCTTCGAAAAATGAAATTGTATTTCCTGCGGGCATAATGCAGCCGCCGTTTTATGATCCGAATGCGGATGATGCAATAAACTATGGTGCGATCGGGGCAGTAATAGGTCACGAGATGACTCATGGATTTGATGATCAGGGAAGGAAGTATGATGCCGAGGGTAATCTAAAAGACTGGTGGACAGAAGAAGATGCAAAAGAGTTTGAAGAGCGGGCAGATAAGTTAGTTCAGCAATACGATGGTTATGTTGTAATGGATTCACTTCATGTTAATGGCAGGCTCACACTCGGTGAAAACATTGCCGATCTTGGAGGGCTGATTATTTCGTATCGTGCATTTCAAAAAGTGATGGAGGGAAAAGACAAATCACCAATAGATGGTTTTACCCCCGAGCAGAGATTTTTTCTTAGCTATTCCCAGTTATGGAGAGTCAAGTCACGTCCCGAAGTCCTAAGACTGCTGGTGAATACAGACTCACATTCACCGGAAAGATTCAGAGTAATAGGAGTCATTTCCAACATGGAAGAATTCATGAAAGCATATAACGGCAAAGAAGGAGACCCTATGGTCAACAGCGGCGATAAGAGGGTTGTCATCTGGTAAGAACAAGCTTGCAGAAAATTTTATTCGCAAAAACATTTATGAAGACAAAAGTATTTTTCGCAATCCTGATATTTGCCGGAATTTTCAACGGCAGAGTTTTTTCACAAGGCAAACTTCTCACATTAGCAGAACTTCAAAAGAAAAAACTGTTTCGTTCGATTGATGAAGCACTGAATGAACCCGACAATGTTTACAGAATGAATCTAAGCGGCAGTGGAATTACTTCGCTTCCTGCAGAAATCGGAAGATTCAGAAACCTTCAGTCATTGAACTTAAGCAGGAATCAGATCAATGATCTCCCGTCTGAAATTTCCGAACTGAAAAATCTCCAATGGCTTAATCTTGAAGGAACAAGCATCACGGCATTGCCGGGAGGAATATCCGGCTTGCAAAATCTCATTTCACTGAATCTGAATGAAGTAACATCATTGAATGTTACCGATGCATTATCGAAAATTGTAAAGATGAAGAAACTGAAAGAGCTTTCCATGAATTCAGTTTATTTAATGTCGCTCCCTCCGCAGATAGGCGCATTGAGCCAGCTCGAGAAACTCATTCTCAAAAGATGCGGCCTTGCCGAAATCACAAATGAAATCGGTTCATTGAAGAATCTGAAAATACTCGACTTGTCATTTAATGAAATTTCAAGGATACCTGAATCAATCGGATCACTTCAAAGACTTGAGGAACTTCAAATTGGAGGCAATCAAATTATTTCATTGCCGGAGAGTATAGATAATCTGAAGGACAATTTGCTTGTGCTCGGGCTTGCAGCCGAAGAAGCAGGAACATTCGCGACGAATCCCATTTCAGAAACTGATGTAATGAAGATACAGCAAAGACTTCCGAACACGAAGATTGTATTTGTATGGAAATAGTAAGCGGTAATTCTTAGTTTGAAACATTAAATAAAAAACATAAATCAATGTAGTCATGAGAAAACAATTACTTTTTTTGATTTCTGTCTTCGCAATTTCTTTGCTTGCCGGATGCAGCGGTACATCTCCGGAATACAGTTCATATCAAAATAACCTGAAGATTCAGATCCGCGAAATGGAAAATGTTTTGAATGCAGGACATTACAGGGAATTCTTATCAACTTATGTTGATCCCGGATATATCAATTCTGTCGGCGGAGTTGATGCTGCTCTGCTACAGTTTGGAAATGCAAGACAGCAGGCGGTTCATGGCGCGCTAAGGGTTGCGAGAAATATGATGCCGCTATACAATGATAAGTCCAAGACGATGACTTATACGAGCACAAGTTTGCCGCTGCCTGTAGTATTCAAACAACAGGGAGGTAAATGGTATTTGCAAAGCGATTACTTTAAACCTTAAGCGGTTCAACGTATAAGTTTTGTCTTAATTTATTTTAGCAACAGCATTCTTCGAGATGCTGAATATACATTGCCTTTGTCCGGCGAGTACACATTCATTTTCAAATAATACACACCGCTGGGGAAATTGATACCGTCCCATTGCGCCTCATAAGTTCCTGCTTGTTGAAATTGATTCACGATATTTCCCGCAAAATTTCCCAGAGCATCATAAACCGTCATGATTACAAGACCTCCGGTATGTAGTTCATATTTAATGCTTGTCGAGGGATTAAAGGGATTCGGATAATTTTGTTGTAAAGAAAAATTTTCCGGAACGAGTCCCGAGATATTTCTTACAGAAGTGATCCAGTTATTGAAAAGTACCTGAAGCGAATCAATTGGATCCCTGCCGAAAGGAGCATTCAGCGCTTTTAAATTCAAATATAATGTACCGAGTGTATCACCCGGATTAGCAACTCTTATGAATGCGGACTTTGATGATGTGTTCCAGCCTGCACAGCGGGTATCGGCGCCGATCACCTTTGCGCCCTGCAGAGCTGCCATTAATTTCACGGCAAGAGAACCCGGAGTATTCAGAAATCTCGACTTCATTGAATCCAGAATCTGCTGACCGAGAAGAATATTTCCCTGTATGGAAAATGTAGGACCCGTCAGATGACTCTTGTAATCTAAACAATTCACGCCTGTATATGCTGCCGATCTGCCGTTGTTTGCTAAGTCAATAATTCCGTATTGACGAATAGTCGGATTGTTTTGAGCATCATGAAGAACAAGCGAATCAATTATTGCTTGCGGAGGCAGATGAAGATTCATAAGACTTCGCGCATAGTTTTGATTCGTAGAGAGCCATGATGCTTGCGTATGAACGACGCCGTAGCCGGGGTGAACATCGGTCAGAATTGTGCAGTCGTTGACGCACGAAGCGCCGGCGCTTCCGACCTGACCCGTTGCCGGATCAACAGCGCAGATGGAAAATGTATCCTGTGAACGAATGTGTGAAATTGCAAACACCAGAATTGCAACAGAAAGAAGTGTAACCCGCATAATCATTTTTTGAATTTGACGAAATTAGTAATTAGTTCTCCAAAGTAAAATCTAAATGTTTGAGTAAACCGTCAGGTTGCTTGACAGCTTAATACACTCAATTATAAATTGTAAGAAATTGTTTTTTAAATTAATTTTGTTTCAAAGAAAAAAATTTTATTCATGTCAAAATTAGTAATAGTAAGGCACGGGCAGTCGCAATGGAATAAGGAAAATCGTTTTACGGGATGGATTGATATTGATTTATCGCCTGCAGGAGAGGAAGAGGCTGTAAGAGCAGGGGAAAAGCTGAAAGGATACAAGTTCGATGAAGCATTTACTTCCGATCTGATTCGCGCGCAGCGAACGCTTGACATTATCCTGGAAAAGATAAATCAAAAAGACATTCCGGTTAAAAAAGATAAGGCTCTGAATGAAAGAATGTACGGCGATTTACAGGGACTGAACAAGGATGAATGCAGGAAAAATTTTGGTGAGGAACAAGTGAAAATATGGAGAAGAAGTTTTGATGTTCCTCCGCCAAACGGCGAGAGCCTTAAAGATACATCGGACAGAGTAATGCCGTATTATCATAAATATATTGAACCGGAGCTGAAGAAGGGAAAGGACATTCTAATATCGGCGCATGGTAACAGTCTCCGCGCGCTTATGATGTTTCTGGAAAAATTGAGCAAGGAAAAAATTCTGGAAACGGAAATTCCGACAGGTTCTCCAAAGGAATATATCTTCGACAATAATCTGAACGTTATCGAATCCAAATACCTCTGATTGCCTCCTTCTAAAATCAAAAATATAATTTTAGATCTTGGTAATACTCTTGTCTATTTTGATTATTGTTATTTTTATGATGGAGTTGCAAGACTTGAAAAGCGTGTCAATGCAAGAGGTCTGAAAAAATATTTCACCGAACACAAATTTGATCTCCGGCTTGGCGCAAACAGGATTGACCTTAAGGAAGCTTTCAGATTACTGAAGAAAAAATTCGATTTGAAAATAGGATATAACGATTTTCGTTATTTGTATTGCGATATATTCTGGGAGAATAATCAGATGAAAAATTTTCTCGAGAACAAGCTGCTTGATTCAGATTACAAGCTCTACATGCTGTCCAATGTAGATTCATCTCACATAAACTTTATTGATCACAACTTCCCTTACGTAAGATATATAAAGAGAAGGATTCTTTCCTACAAAGTGAAAGCCATAAAGCCGGATAAGAAGATATACAAGCATCTCATTCAGAAGACAGGTGTTAATCCTTCCGAAAGTATTTTTGTTGACGACAAAAAGGAAAACATTTTGTCAGCACGAAAACTTGGTTTCAACGCTATTCATTATACTTCCCACAAAAGATTCCTTCGGGAATTTAATAAACTCATGAAGTCATAGTTAAACTCATGTCACATGCTTTGATTGTCGGAGGCACGGGGATGCTCAAACATGCAGTTTTGTATTTCGCGCGGCACTCATACACAGTATCGGTCATTGCGCGCGGACAGGCAGGATTTGATAAGATGATTCTTGAAAAAAACGAACATGGATTTATAAATCCCGTGAGAGTTGACTATTCAAATTTCAGATTGCTTCGCGAAAAAATTACTGATGCTTTGGAAAGGCATGGCAAGATTGATCTCTGCATTGCATGGATTCATCATCATTCGCGAAATGCTGCGTATGTGATTGCTGATGTCCTGAACGGGCAGAACTTTCCTTTCAGATTTTTTCATGTCCTCGGAAGTGAAACTGCAAATCCTTCTGAAAGCAACATTGATTCGCCAAAGGAGTTTGAGATTTATGAAAACATTTTATACAGAAAAATTATTCTTGGATTTGTAATCGAAGAAGATAATTCAAGATGGCTTACCAATGGAGAGATCAGCAATGGAGTTATAGACGCGGTAAATTTTGATAAAGAAACTTACATCGTTGGAACAGTAAATCCGTGGGATAAGATACCGCGGCTGTAATGATAGTATTTCGTCATTCCCATTTGAATACCTTTATTGCAACTGCATAGACAATGACACCCCAGCCGATTAATATCAGTATGTCCTTCCATACATCGAACAGACCTGCGCCTTCGAAGGAAATTTTTCTCAAAGCTTCATTCAAATAAGTAAGCGGCAGAGCTTTGCTGACGGGTTGCAGCCATTCGGGGAAATTAGATATAGGAAAAAATGTACCCGCAAGAAGAAACTGCGGGAGTGTAATTAGATTTGCAATCGGAGGAACGGCGCTCTCGTTCTTTGCTATTCCGGATACAACAAATCCAAATCCCAGAAATACAATAAGTGCAATAACGGACAGGGCGAGCATGTTGAGAAATGTTACTACGCCGTTAACCAGGGTGAATCCGAAGAAGAAAGTACCGATGAGAATTATTATCACTGAACTGAACATTGAGAATATCAGTCTGCTTAGAGACTCGCCAAGAATGATGTACATTCTTTTCACGGGCGTAGCAAAAAATCTTTTGATTACCTGTGTCTGTCTTAGACTAATAAACACAAATGCAGTTCCGAACACACCCGCGCTTAGCAATGAGAAACCAAGTTGACCCGGCAGAATGAAATCTATCATTGTAAACTTCCTGCCCTCTATTGTATTCTCCTTGAGTTCAATTGCAGGTGGTATTGATGCAGAAAGATTTTGTCTGCTGACAATTTCATTCAGCATCATTTTAAAAATGTTTCCTCTTTCAGGTGAAGCTTTTGAAGTCGTGAGTTCAACAACTAATGTGCCTTTGTCATTTCGGGACAGTTTCAGTTCTGCATCTATTCTTCCCTTGGACAGCTCGCCGGTAATTTCTTCGTGAGACCTGTCTTTTAAAAGTTTGACAGAATTTATTTTCTCAAGAGCACCGTAGATTTCGTTGTTTGCATCGGAATTTTTATCAATTGCAACTTCGATGACAAATCCGCCGCCACTGATGAATCCGAATACAATTATGAAAATAAGCGGAAATATTAAGTTGAAAACAATTGCCGAAGGGTTGCGTGAGATTGAGCGCAGACTCGCTCGTGTAATTGCGAACATCGCATTACCCTGACTGTATTTGTTTGTCATAGTTTTTTTAAATACTTGTCCGAAGTCAAACGTCTATTCATCTCTGTATTCATGTCCTGTCAGCTTAAGGAAAACATCTTCAAGGGACGCGGGCTTAAGTTGTGTCTGCCTTTTGAAACCACTGTGAACGAGTTCTTCTATGAGATTATCCGGAGTATCAATTGTCAGAATTTTCCCGCTGTCAATAATACCAACCCTGTCGCAAAGAATTTCCGCCTCATCCATGTAATGAGTAGTGAGCATAATAGTGGTTCCGTCTTCCCGTATTTTTTTTATGAGGTCCCAGAGATTTCTCCGGGCCTGCGGGTCAAGACCGGTCGTAGGTTCATCGAGAAAAATTATTTTCGGGCGATTGATAAGAGTAGTGCAAATCGAGAATCTCTGTTTTTGTCCACCGGAAAGATCTTTAAACTTGGAATTTTTCTTTTCGGTAAGGTCAACAAGTTTCAGAATTTCATCAGCATCGGCTGCGACATCATAAAGCCCTGCAAAGAGCTCTATCAATTCAGTGAGATAAAGATTCGGATAATAGCCTGCTGACTGCAACTGGACTCCAATTATTCTCTTTATTCCATTTGTGTCTTCGTCAAGTGATAACCCGTCAATGATCACATCCCCGGAAGTTTTTTCCCGGAGCGTTTCCATAATTTCAAGCGTCGTGGTCTTTCCGGCTCCGTTTGGTCCGAGGAGTCCGAAGATCTCGCTTTTGAAAACTTCGAAACTGATACCGTCAACTGCAATAAGCGAGTCATAATTCTTAACAAGATTATTTACTTCAATGATGGGTGTCCGAATCATCAGTTAGTCGGTGAATGGAACAGAAAAAAATTAAGGAAGGTAATTTTCAACTCGTAAAATTAGCTAACCGCTAATTGCGGTGATCGCGAGAATGTCTATCTTAAGTTGTAATTCTGAATTTTAAATTACGTATGCTTCGAGTCCGTGTCTTCCACCTTCGCGTCCGAATCCGCTTTCTTTATATCCTCCGAACGGAGATGCAGGATTAAATTTGTTGTATGTATTTGACCATACCACGCCGGCTCTTATTCTGCTCAATGTTTTAAATATCTTTGAACCTTTATCGGTCCATACGCCTGCGGACAATCCGTAGAAAGTATTGTTTGCCTTTTCAACCGCTTCGGCAGGTGTTCTGAAAGTAAGTATTGAAAGGACAGGTCCGAATATTTCTTCATTTGCAATCCTGTGTGATTGAGCTACTTCACTGAAGAATGTCGGTCTGAACCAGTAGCCTCTCTCCGGCAATTCACATTCGCATTGATACATTGAAGCTCCTTCATTAACTCCCGATTCAACCAGTTCTTTAATTTTGTCGAGTTGCATTTTTGAATTAATTGCACCGACATCTGTATTCTTATCGAGAGGGTCACCGACACGAAGTGATTTCATCCGGTGCTTTAGTTTACTTATCACAAGATCCTTTACACTTTCCTGTACAAGCAGTCTTGAACCTGCGCAGCATACGTGGCCTTGATTGAAATAAATTCCGTTTATGATTCCTTCAACTGCTGCATCGAGAGGGGCGTCTTCGAAAATTATGTTTGCTGCTTTGCCTCCAAGTTCGAGTGTCAGCTTCTTGCCTGTTCCTGCAGTTTGTCTCATGATTGCTTTTCCGACTTCAGTAGAACCCGTGAACGCAATCTTTTTTGTTTTCGGATGACGGACAATTGCAGCTCCGGTAGCACCGTCGCCGGAAATTATGTTTACAACTCCTTCCGGAAGACCGGCTTCTTCTATCACTTCGGCAAGTTTATATAATGTGAGAGGCGTTGTTTCCGCAGATTTTATTACAACCGTATTGCCGCAAGCGAGTGCCGGTGCGATTTTCCACGCAGCCATTAGAAGTGGAAAATTCCACGGAATGATCTGGCCTGCAACTCCGATGGATGAAACTTTTCTGTTCGGAAAAGCAAACTGAAGTTTATCAGCCCATCCGGCATAATAAAAGAAGTGAGCCAGGGACAACGGGATATCAACAGTTTTTGATTCTCTTACCGGCTTGCCGCCGTCCATTGATTCAATGACTGAAAACTCGCGAGCTTTCTCCTGAATTATTCTTGCAATTCGGAAAATATATTTTCCTCTGTCTTTCCCGGTCATCTTGCTCCAGACCTTTTCATAAGCGCGCTCTGCTGCTTTCACCGCTTTGTCAACATCATTTGCAGTCGCGTAAGCTACTCTTGCAATCACCTCCTCGTTTGAAGGATTAATTGTTTCGAAATAATTCTTTGTCTTAACCCATTTGCCGCCGATAAATAAATCGTAATGGTCCCTAAGTTTTATATGCTTCGGATCTTCAATTGATTTTGAATATTCCCATTGACGGGATTTCACTTTGCCGTTTGCTTTGTGCCCGTTACTGCTCCCGTTGAATTTCAGATTTCCGTTGACGGAAACCTTCCTTCTTTGTTCAATCTGTGTTTTCATTTTTGAAAAATTAATTTGACCTCATTCGAAAAAATCAGAAATAAGTTCAAGTTCTAAACTTCTGAATCCGGATTTTCAATTCTCCTGTTTCGGTTTTGCAAACTCGCCAAGGTCCTCTCCGTTAGTCTCAACAAACTTTTTTATCACTTCAATATTTTCCAGAATCAATTTTGCCTTTGCGACGCCGAATGAAAAAGTAAATTTACTTTCGGGGTTCAGACAAAGCACTTTACTCCCTTTGAATTCCTGAATTTCTGCCATTGTTATTTTTTTAAGTTAATATTTTTCTGCCATGAATTTATAGTTTGCCGGATTGTTTATGTAAGCATAAGTTTCGTCAATGATTTTCTTCAAATCGTTTCTTACTCTCTTCTTATTTTTGCATTTATAATTTTTTTCAAAAAAGCTCCACCCTTTTTCTTCCTGACCGAGAATTTTCTGCTGCATGATATAAGCCTGATAATAAGTACTTACCTGGCTGTCATCGGCGCATTCGTCAAATCCATTTGCATACTCGTTGATTAAATATAAGTCATCATTTCCGTCACTATCAAGACTTTTCAAAGCATCACTCTCGTCCATATTATTTTCCAGCAGTAACTTACCGTCTTCATACTTTAATGAATAAATATATCCCGCACCCATAACTGCAGGACTTAATCTCGAATATGACAAAATCTTAGTCGGTTGAGCAATTGAAAACGAAAATTCTGCATTGTGCACCTCAAGAGGCTGAATTGGTTTCGCGCTGAAATCAAAAATCAGAAACATGTTGTAGTCATACATCGTCGCGCCCGTTCCAAGATCGAGTATCAACTCTTTGCTGCCGTCATTGTTGAGATCAACAATGGTGTCGCTGTTATATCTTGTATAAAAACTGTCTGCGCTGAAGACTGAACTTCCTGTTTCATCCATGATTCTTAAATTTCCGGTGAAGAAACCATCGTTTCCACATTCAAGCCTCAAGCGGAATTTCCCCGCATCAATTTCTTTTCTGAATACTTCCTCTTCAGTCTGTGAAAATAATCTGTCGCCGAAAATGATGAAGCCAGTCAGTATTGCGAATAAAAAACTTAACAGCGTCAATATATTTTTTAAAATGCAATCAATACAAAATAAAAGTTACAATCCGAACATCATTCAAATTAGTCCAGTGTAAAGTAATCAGCTCCCTGATAGTAGCCCGTCTTCTGCTTATCAATCTGCATCAGAATGTCATTCAAAACGGAACTGGCTCCGAGCCGGTACAAATCAGGCGTCAGCCATTCTTCGCCAAGAGTTTCCTTCACCAGCACGAGATATGAAATTGCATCTTTTGCGGTCTTGATTCCGCCGGCAGGTTTCATCCCTATTTTAATCCCTGTCTCATTGTAATAATCACGGATTGCTTCAAGCATGACTAGTGTAACAGACAATGTTGCTGCCGGTTGAACCTTACCCGTTGATGTTTTTATAAAGTCTCCGCCTGCCATCATTGCAATGATGCTTGCCTTTCTGACATTATCGTAAGTTTCAAGCTCTCCCGTTTCAAGAATAACTTTCAGGTGTACATCGTGATTTGCTGAAATTTTCTTTCCGTATTCAATTCCCGATGCGGTACACATTTCCTTTATCTGCCGGATTTCATCATAAACGAATTCATAGTCTCCGGATAGAAATTCTCCGCGCGAAATTACCATGTCAATCTCATCAGCTCCAAGCATAACGCAGCGTCGAACATCCTCAAGCTTTAGCTTCAGAGGGTATTGTCCCGAAGGAAATGCAGTTGCTACCGATGCAACCTTGACACCGGAATCTCCTACAGCATCCTTTGCGAACTTAATAAGATTCGGATAAACGCAAACCGCCGCAACATGAGGTATGGAATTGTCTCCGGGTTTCGGATGCATTGCTTTCTGACACATCGCATGAACTTTGCCTTCTGAATCCTTTCCTTCAAGAGTCGTAAGATCAATCATTGAGATTGCTGTCTTAAGAGCCCACAGTTTGCTTTCAGTCTTAATACTGCGTGATGCAAGCATTGCCGCGCGCTCCTTTGTTCCGATTTCATCAACGGAAAGATGAAAGCTGTTTAAAAATGACTTTATGCTGTTCATATATAATTCAAGATTGACGTGAGAATCTGTCTTTTGTTTTTATAATAATAAATCTGCAGGTCTGTTAAAATCCAATTTCAATTTCAAAACTTCTTAATCTTCTTAATTATCTCCTTCATTTTCTCTTCCATGTCGTCTTCAGTCAGAGTAAGATCATTATGAATTTTTTCCGATTCAATGTTTACTTTCTCTGTAACCGTTGCAGGCTCCGGTTCATTTGCATATTGTTCTTCTCCTGACTCTGCTTGAGGAATGCCGGCAACTTCGTTTTTCTGAATTTCATATTTTTCATACTTGTAAATGTTAACTGCAAGCGGAGGAAGTGTTACTTTGATTGAATATGGAAATTCATATCTCTTAATGTCCGATGTATGGACACCGCCTAAATTTCCGATACCGCTGCCGCCGTAATCTTCGCTGTCGCTGTTGAGTATCTCTTTGTAAAATCCTTTTTCAGGAACTCCGAACTCATAATTATATCTGATTACCGGAGTCATGTTGAAAGTGATTATCAGAACTTCATTTTTGTCAATGCCGTATCTTGCAAATGCGATCACGCTATTATCCGAATCGGAGAAATCAAGCCATTGGAATCCTCTGCTGTCAAAATCCAGTTCGTGCATTGCCGCATGACTGCAATAGAGGGCGTTTATCTCGTTAAAATAGAAATGCAATTTCCGGTTAAGTTCATTGTCTATCTCGTTCCAGTCGAGTGAGGTCTCCGAATTCCATTCGTGATACTGTGCAAAATCATTTCCCATGAAATTTAGTTTCTTCCCGGGATGACAAAACATGAATCCGAAGAACAGTCTCAAGTTTGCAAATTTTTGCCATGTGTCGCCGGGCATTTTTTCAATCAATGATTTTTTCAGATGAACCACTTCATCGTGAGATATTGGAAGCAGAAATTTTTCACTGAAGGCATACCAGATGGTGAATGTCAATTTGCCGTGATGAAACTTTCTGTAAACAGGATCCATTGAAAAATACGCAAGTGTATCGTGCATCCATCCCATATTCCATTTCATGTCAAATCCAAGTCCGCCGAGATGAACCGGATGAGTAACACCCGGCCACGCTGTTGATTCCTCCGCAATCATAAGAGTGCCTTTGTGTTTCTTATGAACACTTTCATTTAACTTCTTTATAAACTCAACTGCTTCAAGATTTTCTCTTCCGCCGTAAATGTTCGGCTCCCACTCACCATCTGCGCGGGAGTAATCAAGATAAAGCATTGATGCGACAGCATCAACACGCAGCCCGTCAACATGATATTTTTCAAACCAGAAAAGAGCATTTGAAATTAAAAAATTCCTGACTTCATTTTTCCCGTAATCAAACACCAATGTCCCCCATCCTGCATGGTATCCTTTCAGGGGACTCTCATAAGCATAAATTTCCCTGCCGTCAAACTTGCCAAGTCCATGTTCATCAACCGGGAAATGGGAAGGAACCCAATCGAGTATTACGCCGATTTCATTTTGATGACAGTAATCCACAAAGTACATGAAGTCTTCCGGCGTTCCGTATCTGCTTGAAGGTGCAAAGTAATTTACAACCTGATATCCCCATGAAATATCCAGCGGATGCTCCATCACAGGCAGCAGTTCGATATGGGTATAGTTCATCTTTTTTACATACTCTACAAGCTCTCTTGCAAGCTGCCTGTAATTTTTGTAACCCCATTCATTTCGGTGTTCATCATTGTCAAAATCTTTCTTCCATGATCCCGGATGAACTTCATAAATTGATACGGCATTTTTTTTAAATAACTCTTTTCCTTTCTTGAAATTTTTTCTGTTTGAGATCCACTCATGATCATTCCAGGAATAGTTCTTCAGTGTTTCCACGACCGAGGCATTGCCCGGCCTTAGCTCGCATCTGAATGCGTATGGATCTGCTTTGAAGACTGTTTGATTCGACTTTGACTTAACGGCGAATTTATAGAGGTCGCCTTCTTTCAATCCTTGTATTTCGGTAATCCAATATCCGGAGTTGTTAATTCTTTTCATCTTATTCAGCTCCGGTTTCCAGTCGTTAAACTCTCCCACAATGCTGACTCCCTTCGCATGCGGAGCCCAGACTGCAAAACGCACAAACGTATTCTTACCTTTTTTATAGATATGCGCACCAAGCTTATTGTAACTCTTGAAGTGATTTCCCTCTCCAAGGAGAAATATGTCGTAATCAGTTATGTCCAGAGAGGACTTCCGGTTTCTCTTTTTTGAAATGTCTTTATTTCCCGGTTTGCTTTTCTTTGACATTCGATTTGATTTAAATTTAAAATCCGTAAAAGAAAACTAAATTGAAATTCAGAACTGTCGGAACGATGAAGAAGCAACTTGAAAACATATTGGGAAAATTAAGAATTAGCTATTAAGAATCAGGAATCCTAAATTTAATTCATGCATCAAACTAACTTTCATAAATAAAAAGAAACTAATCATGAAGAAACCTAAAGTATCAGGATATGTGGATTTTTTTCTGTTGCCGGTTCAGAAAAAAAATCTCAATGCCTACAAAAGACTCGCAAAAAAATTTGCGGAAATGGTCGGAAAATACGGAGCTCTTGATTACAGAGAATGCGCGGGTGATGATTTGAGATTGAATGGAGCCGGCTCATTTGGCGGAATAATAAAACTCAAGCCGGGGGAAATCCTTGTTGCTTCTTATGTCTTGTATAGTTCCAAGAAACAACGTGACCGTGCAAACAAAAAGTTGATGAGTGACCCTATCATGGAAAAAATGATGGAGAACAAACCCGCTTTTGATCCAAAGAGATTATATTTCGGAGGATTTAAAACTTTCGTTACGCTATAGCTGATTATGTCCGAAAGAAGCAGAATGCAAAAATTAAGAAAGTCATTGTTTCAATTCTTATTTTCCAATGCTTTTCTTTTCAATTCAATCATATACTTCTGTATTAATGCTTCGTAATCTTCCGTGAAACCTTCTTTCTGAAGCTTCAAGAAGTCCTCCTTTAGAGCATTGAATGTATTAGGTCCCTGAATAACAATTTCGGGAGGCGTAGTTCTTACTACGTCTTCACCGGGACGGGACTCACGTTTGGGTTCAAAGTCTTTTTCACGCTGTGAAAGCTGGGCATCAAGCATTCGCGATAATATCCTGTTTTGTTTCTCGATCAGTTTGTCATCATATTTATTTTCTTCGAGCTGCTTTACAACATCCTGCATTTCTTTTTTAACTTCGTCAAGATCTCCGAGGACTTTTTCTCCTGTGCGTTCCTGCTCCTTCTTCAATTCTTCGTTGAGCTGTTCAAGAGATTTCTGAATCTGCTGTTGTTCGAGACTTAGTCTCTGCATTTCCTGTCTTTGTTCCTGTGAGAGTTCATTAGGATTATTTCCTCTGCCGTCGGTTCCTCTTTGTCCGTTTTGTCCCATCTTTCCGGTCTTTCCGTTCATTCCCATCTGCTGTGAAATTATTTCACCGAGCCTCTGCATAAGTTGTCCCATATTACCTCCCGGTTTACTGCTTTTACCGCTCTTGCCATCCTTGCCTTCCTGACCCATCTGACCTAGCATGTCCCCAAGCATTTTAGCAGCATTGTCCAGGGATTGTTTGGCTTTGCTCTGGTTGCCGATTGCGTTCGGCTTATTCATTTGACCGAGATCTTTTCCTGCTTCATCCATTTTGTTGAAAGCATTGCCGAGTTCTTTTCCAAGTTCCGGAGTCGGTTGCATTCCCATCTTGGTGGTGTTCATCAAATCATCAATTGTTTCAGAGAGTTTTGATTTAAGGTCACCCTGTTCCTTTTCATTTTTTTGGAACTCCTGTTTATCGCCATTATCGGTTTCATCTGTTTTATCTTTAAGTTCCTGTTGTTGCTTGCTTAACTCCTCGAGTTGCTTTTTGATGTCTTTAAGCTTTTGCATAAGTTTTCTTTGCATGTCTTGTGAATCCATCATATTTTCAAGAGCAGCTTTCATCTGATCATTCATTTCATTCAGGTCGCTTGACAGTTCTTCTTGTGTTTGCTCTGAATTTTCTTTTTGATTTTGCTGAAGCTGATTTTCAGACTGCTGCATCTTACTCTCTATGTTTTTTTGCTGCATCTGCTTCTGAAGTTTCTCAAGATCTTCGGCGCTCATCTGTTCCTTCATCTTGTTGATTTCATCTATAAGCTTCTTCAGTTCATCATTAAAATCTTTTGTCTGCTGTTTAATGTCATTTTGCTTTTGAGAAAGTTCATTCATCTTGTTCCGGTCATTCTTATTTGCGCTCTTAGTTTCATTCTTCAGATCCTGCTGCTTTTTTGCAATGTCATCAAGTTTCTGCGTAAGTTCGCCGAACTTCTGCATGTTCTCGATTTTTTTCAAAAGCTCCATTGCCTTCTCCATGTATTTTTTGAACATCTCTTCATCGAACTTGAAATTTTTGAGTGCTTCCTTTAAGTCTTCTTCGTTATTTTTCTTCAAAGCTTCACGGAGTTTTTCAAGAAGTTTCTGAAGTTCGGGAGTATTTATTTTATTGAACATCTTCTGAAGTTCCATATACTGTTCAAGAGTCTGCTGGCTCAACATGTTTTTTTGCTGGAGGTCATTCATATTCTGCTGGAGCTGGTTCTGCGTGTTGTTAAGATTTTTTTGAAAGTCATTGAGTTTGCTTTCGAGCTGCTGTTTGCGTTCTTCATTCAGACCAAGTTCATCATTGCGCTGCGCCTGTTTTTTCAGTTGTTCAATATCTTTTTGAACATCTTGTGCCTGGTCATAAATTGATTTGAGATCCTCCTTCAGATTCTTTGTTTGATTCTGATCTTTTTTCAATTCATCAGCGAGGGAATGGTATTCAATGGTTCTGACATCGGAGCGGGTAGATTTTCCCGTGTTGTCGGTTACTTCCATATAATATTCCGCACGTTCTCCGGAACGAAGGCCAAGTTTGCGAATGTCCCATATATATGGAACTTCGAGTGAAGTCGCGTTCAGGTTTTTTAAGGGAATATCCAGGATTGTAAAATTAGGTGCTGTTGCATTTCCGGCAATTGTTTTCAGCCTGCGGAAGCCGAGTACGAGTTTTGAAAAACCATAATCATCTGAAATCCTTGCCCGGAGCAAGATTTCATTTTCTCCATGCAGTTCATAATTTGACTGTGATGGTTCTACAATTACAATCTGTGGCGCTTCGTCTCCGATAATTTTAACATTATATTGTGTCTGATTTCTGTTCTCTGTGCCGGATTCGTCTTTTAAAACAAATTTATAATTCCCGTTTTCTTTAATAATCACGGAACCCTTTGCGTCTTCGCCTTTCGTTTCGAAATTAATGTAATTGTTGTTGAATAATATTCCCGCAGATGAAAGATTCTTATTTGACTTAAGATCGAATATAACAGTACTACCCTCCGGACAATAGATGTCCCCTTCATTTTCTGAAAGAGTCTTTGAAGGGATTCCCGTAAACTCCGGCGGAAAAATTGTGATTACAAATCTCTTAACTAACGGGTAATCGGAAACGGTAATTTTATATTCAGCCGATTTTATTCCTTTGTATTGAGCATAATAGCCGAGACTTGTACTAATATTTTCTATAGCAGTTCTGAAAATATTGTTCTGATTGGGCTTCAACGTGATAGGATCAGAAAGCAATTCGTATCCGTCGGCAGTTATCTGTTTTGTTAAAAATTCAATTTCATCTGCTTCAAAATTTTCCTTTGTGGAATTAACACTCACTGTTACGTTAACATTATCGCCCTTTATGACGTTTGCATCACCCGGAGAGATTTCGAATGTAATTCCAAGATCGTTGCCGATGAAATTGAAATTATAATTTACAATTCTTTTCACTGCTCCGAACATTTCCGAAGGGAAAATTGAAAAAGAAATCAGATAAAATAAAACAAGAGCCGTAAGAGTGACGAGCTTTCCCTTCAGCTTAGAGAAATTAACGATTGATTCGAAATTGACATTCTCTGTGCGGAAGTTGATTTCATTCATATCGGCGGAAATCAGTTCCTGGGATACAATTTGGGAATCTGCCGCGTCGTAGGTTTTATAGAGAGATAGTGAATTTGAAAGTCTGTCTTTAATAATGTCAAAATTATTTCCAACCTTGCGGGAATAGGAAATAAGATCGAACTGATTTATGACACCAAGAAGTTTTAGAAAATAATTAGTTATGAAATAAACCAGTGTTGTCACCGAGGTCATCAAAAATCCCCAGTAAAAGATTTTTCTGAATGGAGTTTCAAAACGAAACAGCACTTCAAGGACAATCAAAGCAAAAGCTATCGAAAGGAAAACTATGAAACTATAAAGAAGGTTTTTCGAAAGAGCATAAAGTAATTCTTTTTTATTTACTTTTGAAAGTCTTCTTTCGAATGACTGATAAATTGTCGCGCATGAATTCTGAACTTGCATCCGGAGTTTAGTAAGTTTAAACCGAAATAAATCAAAATTGTTTCAATATTAACATAAAGAAGTTTGCTTAGCTTATCAATGGATTTTTGCACTTATAACTGTGAGAAATTAACTGAATTGGTGAGCAGTTTGTGGTTGGGAGGGGACTTTTCAAAACCGTTTTAAACGGTTTTGAAATAGTAGGATGAAATCAACTTGGTGAAAAGAGCTTGCTCCTATAAGTTTCCGACAGGTACAAAGCCAAGGGAGTTAATGAACTTCCCCGGGAATAGTTCGCAATTGATTCAAGTTGATTCAAAGTTATTATATTTTATCATAGTTAAAAACACATCATCATAGTTATATTACCATCTAAACCTTTTTCATTTTCCATGCATCTTAATCTTAGAAATTGAAATCTCAAATGGGTTCACCCGCGGTTTCGTTAAATCTGCTTGTTAAAAATCCTGACGAGGATTATGCATTTGTAGAAAGCGCACTTGCCGGCAGCAGCGAGGCGTTCAAGGAATTATTTACAAGGAATGTTTCTCGTGTGTACTCTCTTTGCCTGCGGATCTCCGCGGATAAATTTGCAGCAGAAGAGCTGACACAGGAATCTTTCATTAAAGCGTGGGAAAAGCTTGATACATTCCGTTTTGAAAGCAAATTTTCGACATGGCTTCACAGCATTGCGGTAAATCAGTCTCTGATGCGCGCCCGAGCCGATCAACGGACGGAAAAATTTGAAGAAACCGGACCGCACATCAAAGGTTCACACATTGCCGGAAGATATGATTCGAAGATTGATATTGAAAATGCGATTCAGAAACTTCCCCCACAAGCGAGAATGGTCCTTGTTCTTCATGACATTGAAGGATACAAGCATAATGAGATTTCGGAAATGATGAACATTCAAATCGGAACATCAAAGGCGCACCTTCACCGTGCCAGAAAAATTTTAAGAGAGGAATTAGGAAAATGAATAACGAAAATTCTGAATTGAAAATAAACTGCAGCGAATCCGAACTCTTGATTGACGAGTTTCTTGACGGGATGATTTCCGTAAGTGACAAAGAGCGAATGGATTCGCACATTGCAGATTGCCCGAAATGCAAGGATTATTATGCAAAAACGGAAATGCTTGTAAGGAGTCTTGGAT
Source organism: Ignavibacteria bacterium (assembly GCA_039810605.1). Taxonomy (GTDB): domain Bacteria; phylum Bacteroidota; class Ignavibacteria; order Tepidaquicellales; family Tepidaquicellaceae; genus JAGPCH01. The sequence continues at coordinate 43,106 of JBDHXH010000009.1, forward strand.
CCATGCAGGGAGATGCCGCAAAAATGACTGTGCAGAAAAAAGACGAGATGTGGAATAAGATTGCTTCTGAAATTGATATTGAAAGACATAAGAAACAAAGAACTGCCGCGGAAAAAAAATTGTTAGATGCAAAAAAGAAGAAACCTGACTTTATATACAGGTACAGATATGCACTCGGAAGTGTTGCCGCAGCAATTTTGATAGTATTCATAATTTTCGGAGTAAAAAATATCGGAGTTCAGGATTCACGCTTATCGCAGCAAAGTTCGTTCGGACTGGAAACATATTGGAAAGTTTCCAATATCAAGGGAACACCGCTTATTGGAAATGCGGCCATGGGCTCCTCCGACAGTATCAGAGAAGGGCAATGGATTAGTACCAATGATTCTTCGCGGGCAGAGATGATAGTCGCAGGTATCGGCAGTGTCATCATTGAGCCGAATTCAAAAGTAATATTTGTCAAGGCAAACGATGGCAATAACAGAATATTTGTGGAGTACGGAACAATTGCCGCCAACATAAACTCAAAACCAAAAACATTTTTTGTCGAAATGCCCTCTGCCGTTGCCTCTGATATGGGCGGAGCATATACTCTGACGATTGATTCATCGGGTGACGGTATTGTCTACGTGAAGGAGGGAAAAGTTGAGGTTCAGTCAAAAGACAGGGAGGCAATAGTTCCGGCAGGTAATTTGGTGATGACAAAAAGAAACATCGGTGTAGGGACGCCGTTTAACGAATATACTTCACCGCAGTTCAGGAACGCGCTGTTTAAATTTGATTTCGGAAAATGCGAAGATAGGTGCGTAAATACAATGCTTGACAATGCAAAGATAACCGACGCAGTAACTCTTGTAAATCTCATACCTAAGGTCGGTAATGAAGTGAAAGATGAAGTTTACGCAAGGCTGGCAAATTTCGTTCCGCCGCCCAGACCGGTTGCGAAGGACAGTATTCCATTTATAAATGAAGATGAGATCAATCAATGGGTAGATAAGATCCAGAAAGAGATAGATGAAAACGTAAAAAAGAATCTTGAGAATGTTGAGAAGAGTCTATCCAATCTGAAAAACATGGAAATTCACTTTGACAGTATTCCGGTTCCGCCGGTTACCGGAAAAAATTACAATTTCAAATTTAGAGAATTTCCAAAACAGAATTATAAATGGAATTCGGATACGGCGTATTTTGACAAAGAGAAATTCGAAGAAGACATGAATAATCTGCAAGAGAATATAGAAGAACACAGCTTTGACAAAGAGCAATTCAAAGAAGATATGAAACAGCTTCAGGAAGATTTGAACGACATGAAACTGGAGCTGAAAGAGAGTCAGGATTATAACAATGAAGAATTAAAAAAAGAAATGGAACGCGCGAAAGAAGAAATCAGAGACGCGATGAAAGAATTGAATAAAGAGTTGCGAATAAAAATCAATAGCGGGACAGATACAACTTTGACTCGGTTCGAGTATAAATATAAGAAGGACAGTACCGACGTTGATCTTGAAGCGCCTGAACCCCCGGAGCCCGATGAAGAAAAATAGAAGATAGATGTTATTCGTAATGTGTATTAAGTACGCGGAATTACTTTTATATTGAACTGAAGTTGAAAAAATTTCATCAATCAGAAGTAATTAGTTTACATTGTCCGAAGTTACACATTACATAAAAATTTTCATAGCAATTGCCGTATTAGTAAATCCCATCGAGGGCATTCCACTCTTCATTACAAACACACGCTCGTTGTCTCACGATCAGAAATTGCTCATCGCTAGAAAAGCCTCGGTTGCAGTCTTTATCATCTTGTTGGTTTCCATGTTTGCGGGGAGATATGTGCTTGAGCTCTTCGGGATCGGGATACCTTCATTTTCGACGGCGGGCGGGGTAATAATTTTTCTGATTGCGCTTCAGATGGTGATCGGAAAAACTGATTCGGGAGAAAAAAGTTTGCCGAGCGAACCTCCGCAGGATTACAGCGACATTGCAATTGTTCCGCTTGCAATTCCGTTGCTTGCAGGCCCGGGAGCAATAAGCAGCGTGATAGTTTATGGCGGAAGAAGTTCAGGTTTGGTTGAAGATATATTCTTATCGGTAATCGTTATCGTCGTTGCGGCATCGGTATTCATAGCTCTGAATATTGCCACGAGGATGGAAAAAGCAATGAATCAGACTGCGATAAAAATAATGACAAAAATTTCCGGGCTTCTGGTTGCTGCTATTGCAGTTGAACTTGTCTTCACCGGATTGAAAAATATGTATGAACAATCCGCGAAATAGAAATTTTTCATTGACGTGCCGAAAGGAAATGAAGGACATCCAGAAATGCTGTTGGCTCAATTTTTATGTCGCCTGTGAACGGATGATCCAGCGTAAGTATGAGCAGCAAGACAATACCGTTTGTCATTGCGAACAACGCGGTCATTGAAACCTGAACAGATAATCTCCTCGTACCGAAGAATAATGAGAAACCTATTGATGTTAAAGCTCCCATGAACATAACAGTCCAGATCATAGCAGGGATATGACTTTGAGTGTAGAGAATCCGCTGTCTGCGGAAACTTGTTACATCTTCAAGTTTGGAAATTGATTGCTGGAGGAAAATTTTTTCCTTATCGTTAGCAGGAGGATCCATGTTCTTGTATATAGTCCAGAGTTCAAGAAGCTTTACTCTGGAGTTGAAGTTAGCTTTATCTTCCCCGAGAAGTGGCCAATCTTCAACGATCACACAATTTAGATAATCCAGAACTTTATTCTGAATTGAGATTTTGTTCTGCGCGGAAAAATTTTCACTGATCAAAAAGATGTTCTGAAGCATGCTTGCCTCATCGTCGCAAACTTTTTCGGCAGTACTGTAATCATCCCACGTTGCATATACTACAAACGCAATCAGCACCGCATATATCAATCCAAGAGCATTGAACAGAAACCCTCCGACTTCGTGATTTTCTTTGAATGATTCCCAGTTGACTCTTTTTCGAATGACTATCAGTGCAACAAATGAAAACGCGGAAGAGATAGTGATGACAATAGATACCATCAGAAAAGTAGGCAGGTTGAGAAACCAGTGAAGCATTCTTACAATTTAAATTTTAAGTTCAGGTAACTTTTACAACTCCGGCTTCCTTATTACCGTCATCTGCCGGAATTTCATTCTGTATTTTCAATTCTGCGATTCTTTTCTTCTCTGCTTTTGTAATAAACGAAACCGATATCAGAATAAAAACAAGTGAGAGCCAGTCTTCCTTGCTGGGATATTTTCCTCCGAATGAAAATGCGAAGATTAATGTAGCGGCTGTGCCTGCCACCAGCGAAGTCAATCGGTTTACAAGACCTGCAAATGTGGCAGTTCTTCCCTTGAACATAAAAATAAATACAGAGAAAAATGCAACCGAACCGAAAGCAGTGCCGGCAAGAATTGCCCAATTCCACATCGGATGAGGTTCATGCAATGATGCAATGAATTCGTCTATCTGAATGATGTTCCATCCAAACCATTGAGGTGAATTATAGATAATTACTGCCGCAATGAACATTGCGATGGTTGCAGAAATTTGTTCGATAGCAAAAAATCCCTTGTTGTTCTGCACGGCGCTTTTCCCACGCGTATTCTTGTAATAATTCATTATGTAGATACGGATGAAGTAAGCAGTCACATAGCTTGAGAGAATTATGACGGCTGCAGGACTGTATATGAAATCAAAGCCGCCTCCATTTCCCAGGAACAAATTAATTGCAACGGCGATCAGAGCAAATACCACTGCATAATTCTCCTCCTTATATACGTGCTTTTTCAGTATGCCTTGCTTTATCTGTATCGCATCAATTATTCTTCCAATCACAATTATGCTGCCGCGCATGATAACCATTGCAACCATTACCGAAATGGGAAGAGAATACATAAGTGTGGTAGTGGGGATCACAACCGCAGTACAGATTCCCGAAGGAATTATATATAAAAATTCTGCAGGCATTTTTATCCCGAGAAATGTAACAAGATTCGGGGATTGAAATTTATACCAGCGAAGAATCAGAACTATGAGCAATGCAAACAGGTTGCCTCCGATTGTGCTGTAGGTAAGATATTGCATGTCATTCATAGCCGGAAAACCTGCGCCGGTTGCCTCGAAATATTTTACGCTGATTCCTGTGATGACATAAAAAATAAAATATCCGAGACAAAGCTGGATAAGTCTTCCCGTACTGCCTTCATTAGTTTTCCAAAACATTATTACATCTTAAATTTCTTTTAATATAACATTCCTGATTTAACTTTCAACAGTCAGCGACAGAAAATATAAAATCAGTCCGCAACTGCCGACAATTATGTGATATGCTCCACCTTTCTTCCCAAATGGCAAAATCACCATTGCAGCAAGAGATAAAATGCAAAGAATTTTTGAAACGGAATTCAACTGCACCAGAAGCAACACAAGTAAAAGATTAAGAATTATTGCAACAAAAAATATCTGATGAGTCTGTCTCTTCATCGAGATAATTCTGAAACGCAACAGCCATCCGATTAAATAATTGATAAGGTAGATTGTCAGACCGGAGTATAACAGGAATTTCAAATTTGAGTCAAAACGTGATTAATGATTAATTGGAAATGAAGTTGTGTTTTGTTTCAGAAATTCTTTCCGAATGAATTTCTGAACGCAAGTTCATTTACTCCTTTTCTTTGTGACGATTTCCAGTCAATTGCGGGACGCTTTGTATCTTTGTTTACATATCCCATTCTGAAAATTGCTGTCATCTCAAAATCATCCGGTACATTCAGTATTTGAGAAATGATATTCCAGTTCTGCGGAATTTCGCCCGGAGTCGAGATAAATTGCATTCCCATTCCGATTGCAGTTGTCACCAGCCAGAGTGTCTGTATGACGGCGCCCATTGAGATCACCGAATAAAATCCGGAGAGCTCTTCCTTTTTGTATTCGTCTTTTGTAAGCGTGATAACAAAAAGCAAAGGAGAGGTTGCAACAAGTTTTTCCTCATCGTTGCCAAGTATCCTTGAGACCTTAAACCGCGATATTATTTTTCCGCCGGCTTCAGAAAAAATACTTTTTGCAAACGGTTTCAGGAATGCGGGTAGATGATCTATGTGTATCCCGTCCTTTGTCCTTTCGATTTCTTCTTCGCTGAATCTGAAATACTTCCTGTACTGTTTCCAGAATCTTCCGTCATCCATTAACTGCACCATCGAATCGCCCGCGATCTTTGCAATTTTTCTTATGAGATCCGAATCATCTACAAGTATAAATCTCCATGGCTGTGAATTAAAATGACTTGGACAATGAGATGCCATCTTTACAAGCAACTCTTTGTGCTCATCACTGACTTCTCCTTCCGCAAACGCGGTGTTGGTTGTCTTGCGGTTTACTATTGCGTCGAATAAATCCAATTCCGTCAGGTAAATTTTTCAGGCAAAAAAATTCAGCTCAAAAATTTTCTCCTGTCGCTCTTGGAAATTCACGCTGAATTTATCTTCCGTAGTCATCGGAAATTCTTCTAATGTCATTTTCATCGGAAGGATTATCGGGAAATTGATGAACCCATATCTCGGCAACTATTCCCCAGTCATCAAGTCCGACAAGACGATGCCGTGTTCCTAATTTTATTTCAATCAATTGTGCCTCATTGCATATCTGCATGTCCGCAGGTTGTTCGTCAGTAGAGCTCAAATACACTCCCACGGGTCCTTTGACAACTCTCCATAATTCAGAACGTCTTTCGTGAGACTGCCATGACAAACGCTTGCCGGGTTGAGCAGCAAGTATCTTCGGACTTAGATTGAATTTTGTAATATCAAAAGGGAAGTCCACACCATTAAAATAAATTGAAATAAAATCTTGAAGACTTTCATTTGCAATTTTGAAAAAACCTCCCCATGGGCGGTCAAAATCCTCCCCTGATATCTTCAGTTTTTTTTCTTCAAGTACTTTCTGTATTTCATTGTGTATCTCTGACTTTGATTTCATATTCATTTACGAAAATATTCTTTCTTTATCGGAAATAGTTTTAAATACTCTGTCTGCGATTGTCTTGCCGATTGAAAAGCATGAAGTGGCACCGGGCGAAGGAGCATTGCAGACATTTATAAAATTTTCCCTTTCCAAAAACAGAAAATCGTCAATCAAATTTCCATCACCATCACAAGCCTGCGCCCTCACGCCGGATCCTCCTTTGTCAAGATCATCTTCGGTAACAGAAGGTATGAGCTGCCTCAAAGATTCCGTGAACTTCTTTTTAGAAAATGATCTTTTCATTTCATCAAATCCCGTCTGCCAGTACTTCCTTGCAATCTTGCGGAATCCGGCGTAACCCATTGTATCAATTGTTTCACGGAAATTGAAATCACTTTTCTTGTAACCTTCCCTCTTCAATGCAAGTACTGCATTGGGACCTGCTTCAACGTCTCCGTCAATTCTTCTTGTAAAATGAACTCCCAGGAAAGGAAACTTAGGATCAGGCACGGGATAAATAAGATTCTTTACAAGACTACGTGCGGAAGGTTTTAATCTATAGTATTCGCCTCGAAACGGAACAATTCTAAAGTCAACTTTATCGAAAACCATTGATGCAATTTTATCGGAATAAAGTCCGGCGCACGATACAACAGTCTGTGAGATAAACGTATCCTTTTTCGTCTTTACTTCTGTTTGACTCGCAGCGGGTATGATATCTGTAACTTCCTGTCCCAATTCAATTGAGCACTTGTTAACGTCAAGATGAGAAATGATTTTTCCCGCAACGACTTCATAATCAACGATGCCTGTCTGCGGCACAAAGATTCCCTTGACTCCATGTGCATTTGGCTCAAGCTCTTTAATCTCCTCCGGTGAGATTATTTTTATTCCTTTAAGATCATTCTCTACACCTCTTTGATAAATTGTCCGGAGTGAATTCAATTGTTCGTCGGAAGTTGCAAGAATTACCTTTCCGCAGATTTCATACACAATATTATTCTCGCTGCAAAACTCAAGGAGCATTTGATACCCTGAAGTGCAATTGATTGCTTTGAGACTTCCGGGTTTATAGTATATCCCGGAATGCACTACACCGCTGTTATGACCCGTCTGATGCAATGCCGGCTTTGGTTCTTTTTCCAGAATGCGTATCTTCAGCGCAGGATATGTTTTTAGTATCTGATACGCAGTGCTTAACCCGATGATTCCTGCGCCTATGATTATTACATCGCTGCTTTTCAATTTAAGAAGATAGATTGACTGTTATTTTATCAGCAGCATTTTCTTTGTCTGAATGAAATCGCCCGCTATCATTTTGTAATAATAAATTCCGCTTGCAAAGTTTGCAGCTTCAAATGTTGCGGAATACTTTCCGGGCTGAAGCCTTTCGTTAACTAACTGATTAACTTCTCTTCCTACTGCATCATAAATCACAATCTTCACATTCTGCATCTTAGCTACGTCAAATTTTATCACTGTCTGCGGATTAAACGGATTGGGATAATTATTTTCAAGATTAAATTTGTCGGGTACAACCGTTGACAAAATGCTTATCCCCACGTTTGTTCTCTTCAAAGTGAGTATGAAACTGTTGGATGACTGTGCTGAATCATATCCGTTATAAGCCCATCCTCTCCATGAGCATCTTACAGAATCACCTACTGTGCCGATTGTCTGGGCAAGTGTATCCAGAAAACTGTTTCTGAATGTAATGGCAGTATCAATTCCGGAATTATCGGACGCAAAAAAATAATCAGGTCCGGATGTGCCGAGTTTTCTAATTTTGAATCCATATCGCAGCGACGGATGTCCCCCGGCATTGTTCCATACAAATTTGTGCAGAGATGTTCCGTTTCTGCTTGTTTCGATTCTTGTAAGATTAGGGGGAGATACAACATTGAACGAAACATAGGTTAGAATTATTCTGAAAGCTGCATCACTTGTATCTCCTACAGTTGGATTGGATGAATCAAGAATCCGTAGCCTTGCCTGATTCGTGTAACCAATGTATGGCACAGTCCAAACTGCTTGCCTGTTCTGTGCCGGAACATTGTTTTGAATTGATGTCCAGCTGCTTCCGTTATTTGTAGAAAGTTCAATGTTAACATTTCCCGTAAGCGAAGTTCCCCAATAAATTATTGACTGCGTCTGTGTCCGGAAAGTCTCTCCGCCGTTTGGATATGCAGCAAACAAAGGTCTTGCCGATACGGGAATGCAGGATGCATTCTCTGCACCGTTTCGAATTACCGCTGCCGGCTGTGGTCCGAAAGTTAATATAACAGATCCGCCTTCGGTATCACAATAACTCATGATTGTTCCAACTGCCGGATGCAGCGGACCGTTATAACAACCTCCTTCAGTAAAGTAACATGTATCAATCGGACCGCCATTCCATCCGCACCAATGTGTATGCTGCGAACCAAAATTATGACCAAGCTCGTGAGTAACAACTTCTACGTCATAAGAATAAGCAGGAAGATTATTAATGGTGCCCAAGACCGCGCTCAATCCATATCCATAAGTCGGATTGCATAAAGCATTCAGAAATGCAATGCCGCCGACACTTATCGAAGTCCTTCTGCTGATCAGATGTGCAACTACTCTTTCAACCCCCCCCTGATTCGCAATCCATTCAAATCTGAACTGGTCAAGAAGCGTTGATCCGTCATTGGATGTGTATGGATCCTGAATTGTCCAAACACGGAGATAACCGACGGTTAGTTTAACGTTAACCTCCTTTGCATAAACCGCCGATGATGATGCCATCAGCGCCAGAGCATAAGCAGTCGTATTTGGTACTGAATTTCCGTAAACGCCGTAAGTAAAATAGTCTACATCAATCGCAATCTTTGCATCAAGCAAATTTGCCGTTCCGTAATCAACCTGTCTGCCGTCAAACTTCTTTATCCTGTCCATTACTTCCTGCGGAACCTGAAATGCTTCTGATCCGCATGGAAGATGACTTCTGTTTTTTAGATTACTCTCTTTGTAAAATATATACTCACCGGTCACTGCATCTTCTCTGCCGAGAGGACCAATCACAAAAGTTTCTTTGTCATTTGAAATTAAACCCATGAGCCTGCCATTATAAAATGAAACCGTTGCAAAAGAATTTGGCATGCCCTTTACATTTCCTTTATATGATAATGTAACATTCCGGAGATCAACATCCTTTTCTCCCTTCGCGGTTCTTTCCACAATTCTTGCATCCGGACTAAGAACTTCAAACCTTTCAAGATTCACTTCCATCTTCTGATTCGCGGAAACAGGAAGCACGATTGAAATTTCACGACTCCTCTTTACAAAAATTTTTGAGTAATCATCAGCATTAAAATTCATGATCACAGCATCATCTACATAATTGAAAAATTCACGGGACCGGTCAGAAGTCTTCGCCGCATCATATTTGAAAATGTTTTTATAGTTGTCCGACTGGGGAAAAGCATTGCCGAATGCAAGCATCAGCAAAATTGAAAATAAATATTTCATTTTAAGAGTATTAAATTGTTAAATAAAAAAAGTAGGGATTGATGTAATCCCTACTTTGTGTTCAAAATCGCAAAGAATTCTTTTACTGTATATTAGGATCAATGTCGCAGGTAAACTTCAGATTCTTTTGAGCTGCATCGGGATCATTTGTAAACACGATAACGTGTTTTTCCTGATGCCCGCTTCTTCCCTGCGTATTAAAAGTAATCTTGATTTCACCGCTTTCGCCTTTTGCGTATTCATTCTTTCCGCCTGTTGTTGCACCGGTGCATCCGCATGAAGGTTGAACCTTTTCAATTACGAGGGGTGTCTTACCTTTATTGGTAAACTTAAATGAATACTCAAGTTGTGGACCCTGCGGCACGGTTCCGAAATCATGTGTTTCTTCATCAAATAAAATCTTTGATGCGCTGACCGATGCTGCTATCTTCGAGTTATTAACCAGAAAAAACATTGCCCCTGCAATTATAAGCAGCCCAACAATGAAATAGCCGGTCTTTGCCGTTTTTGTTTGAAGGAAATTACTCATTAGTGGTTCTCCTTGTTGATTATTATTTTAGATTTTAAAAAAATTATTATTGCAGCAATTAAAAGCAGTATATCTTCGATTATTCTTAGCAAAATATTACTCTTTTCTCCGACTGTTTCAAGGGAAAAACAGCCACAACTGATATCCAGTCCTCTGCTGTATGCCGATGTAAGCATGACTATGAATAGAACCAAAAGTATGATGATGATTAATGAACTTCCTCTTTTGAAGATCCCCAATACAAGAAGTATTCCCGAAAACAATTCAAGATAAGGTATAATTATCGCAGATATGTTAATGAACGGATCGAGGAAAGGAATTTTATAGTAATAAATCGCTTTCGAAAATTCCTCCTGATGATAAAGTTTGTCAAGCGATGCGGCAATAAAGACTCCTCCGACAATCAGACGAAGTATGAGCAGGAAATATTTGTTCGATAAAATTCTCATGATAATTATTTCTCTGTTGGATATCCGAGTTTAGACCATTCTTTGTAACCGCCTAGATAGATCTTTATGTTGTTATAACCGGCCTTTGCCATCTCATAGGCATTGTCAATACTTATCTCGCAAGAATCGCTGCTGCAATAGGAAACGATTATCCGTGATGTGTCAATGTTTTTCATAATCTCAACCTTTTCATCCCTGGTCTTATCCTTAAATTCCTTGTATGGAATATTTTCGGCTCCTTTGATATGTCCTGCTTTAAATTCCTCTTCTTCTCTCCCATCAACAAAAACTGCTTTTTCATCGAAGAGTTGCTTTGCAGTTTCCACGGGAATATTAACAGGCTCTAAAAATCCGCCCTTGTTTAATTTGCCTCTCTTGTTAATTAGATTTTCATTTTTTGTCTTTGATGTGTCAACTGCAAATCTATCGCTGTCATCACGCACCAATCCAATTCCGTTCGGGTTAATTGCATTTACAATCAGTCCGGCTGCTGCGCTTGCAATAAAGATGATGACCGCTTCCAACAGGACGCTGCGATGTTTTGAAGCGATGTTCTTTGAAACTCCGTTCATCCCCGGTTCCGTGTTTAAATCTGTCTGCAATTTATTTTCCTGCTTTCAATAGCTTTGTTCAGTTTCCGAACAAAGTGTTTTCTGTTTTAAATTTCCTGCTTGAGATGCCTAAATGTCTATATGCAAGCGCCGTTGCTTCCCTGCCCTTCGGCGTTCTTTTGATGAATCCTTCAATAATAAGAAATGGTTCATAAACATCTTCGATGGTTCCTGGATCTTCACCTATTGACACTGCAATGGTTGATAATCCAACCGGTCCTCCCGAATACTTTGTAATGATTGTCTCAAGAATTTTTTTATCCATTTTGTCGAGCCCGTGACTGTCAACTTCAAGCGCAGACAGTGCAATGTCAGCAATATTCTTATCAATCGAACCGTCGCCTTTTACAATTGCAAAGTCTCTTGTTCTTCTCAAAAGTCTGTTTGCAATTCTTGGAGTTGCTCTGCTTCTCTTCGCAATTTCCTCCGCGCCTTCCGTTGTAATTTTTATCTTCAGAATTCCTGCCGAACGCTTTACGATTTCAACAAGATGATCGGTCATGTAATAGTCAAGATGACAATTAATCCCGAATCGATCAAGCATAGGAGAAGAAAGAAGCCCCTGCCTAGTTGTTGCTCCAATCAGCGTGAACTTTTCCAGGCTTATCGGTATGCTTCTTGCTGCGGGTCCCTGATCTATCATGATGTCAAGTTTGTATTCTTCCATTGCTGAATACAAAAATTCTTCAACGACTTTTGGAATTCTGTGAATCTCATCTATAAAAAGTATTTCACCCTCTTTTAACTTTGTGAGCATGCCCGCCAGATCTCCGGGCTTTTCGATAATCGGACCGGAAGTTGAAATGATGTTCGTTCCTATTTCGTTTGCAACAATGTTCGCAAGCGTAGTCTTTCCCAGTCCGGGCGGACCAGTGAACAAAATGTGGTCGAGTGTTTCACCAAGCTTCTTAGAACTCTCTATGAAGATTTTAAGATTATCCTTAACTTTGTCCTGTCCAATAAATTCATTGAACCTGCGAGGTCTTATCAGTGAAACAAAATCAGCTTCATGAATTTCTTCTTCCTTCATTTCATCAAGCCTGTTAATCTTAACCTTACTTTTCATTTTGTAAAAATAATGTTAATTTTATCTACAAACAATTTTATAAAAACCATTTTCATTTCAATTCATTTCAATGACACAAATGACTCAAACGCAGTCTCCGAAAGATTCTCTGATGGTAAAGCAGGTTAGTTTTGTCATAGTTGTAAGAAGGATTAAGATACTCGGCACGGCAATAACAGCCGGTATCGTTGTGATCTATCTTGCAGGTCTGATAGTGGCGGGCTCCAGTCACATAGAAGATTTTGAAACAGTCAATCTGATTACGCTTCTCATTGCAGCAGCTGCAGTTCCGGTTTCCCTTTTCATAAAAAAACTTTTTTCAAAGAAAGCAAATCTTTCGAATTTTACTTCAGCTTATTTTAATGCACATGTTATTCCCTTTGCGACAATGGATTTTGCAGGTCTGCTGTGCGTTACCACAAATTTATTTGTGAACGGAAATATTCTGTATGCAACATTAGGCACAGTGCTTTCAGCAGCGGGGATGATAATGTTGTTTCCAAAAGAAAGTGATTTTGAGGAATTGAAAATGCAGAACATGAACCGCTGACTTATTTCATAAAGAATCGCATGAGCAGTACCAGCGTAAATCCGTCTTTGATAGTTCCGTCATGAATCATTTTCTTCAGTTCATTTCGGGTAAACCATTTGGCTTCAAGAATTTCATTTTCATCCAGTTCGGTAGTAACCTGTTTTACGTTCCTCGCAAAATAGCAATGAAAAATCTGGCTGCTTGATCCTATAGAAGGGAAAAAACTTCCGACATATTCGAGATTTTTTTTGTCAACAATGCATCCAGCTTCTTCTTTCATTTCTGCAAGTATGCATTCGGAATGATCCATTCCGGGCGGAATTGTTCCTGCGGGGATTTCCCAGCTGTAGTAATCATTTATGTAGCGATAGTTTTTTACAAGCATGATTTCACCTTCTTTATTCTCTGCAACGACACCTACCCCATGCCTTTGAAATTCGATTGCTTCAAATTCTATCATCGAACCGTCGGGAAGTTTTACCGCGTCAAGATTAATGTGAATCCACTTGCCTTCAAACCCCTTCTTTGTACCGGTTACATTCCAGAACTTGTCATTCATTGATGGGAACAGACATAAAATTAAAAACCCGCCTGGTATGATCCGAACGGGTTTATAAAAAAATTTTTGAGTAAGAAGGTTTTCTAATTCTGTGAAGGATCCGTACTGTTTCCCTGGTTCAGAATATTAATACCGGCAGCTTCAATTTCATAAACCTTCTGCGGACCCTTTAAGTCTTCCGGTTTCATTGCAGGATTCTTTGATTCTTCGAGATAATGTCTTGCTTCGTCTTCTGAAATTTCGGCAACTTTGAATTTGCCGATTACGACTGCATTTCTTCCGGCTATATCTTTTGGAAGAAAGAACTTGTGATTTGTTTTAATGCGTGCGCTGTTTGTTCCGTCAGACATCATCATCCAGCATCCCATTTCCTGGCAAACTTCAGTGACGTTTCCTTTAATCAATACTGTCTGTCCATCATTGGCTGCAGCGTTTTTCATCAGTTCGGAAAAATCCGTGACAGTCATTGTTCTGTCATAATCTTTTCCGTAGAGCATACCGTCATCGGTCTTAATTCCTTCCGGCTCGTAATTCTTTTTCTTATCCGAACCGTCCATGTGCATGTCATGCTGTGAATATGAAACAGATGTCAGCAATAGTGTGAATACAATTAATGCAAAAATTTCTTTAATCAATTTACTCATATCTTATAAATTATCTTTTGAAAAAAATTTTTAAAAATTCCCGAAAATGATTGTCTCCAATGTTATCTTTATTATGAGTCAAAGAAAAAATTTCAGGGGACAAGTTTAGTTCATAGATTGTAAAACAAAAATATCAAAAATTATTTACAATCTCCTGTGCAAATTCCGAGCACTTAACTTCGGTTGCGTCTTTCATTTGCCAGGCGAAATCCGATGTTACTCTCTTATTTTCGATTGCCTGCTTTACACCCTTGTCAATAAGTGATGCTGCTTCATTCCAGCCGATATATTTCAACATCATCATGCCGGACAGTATCAGCGAAGATGGATTTGCTTTATCCAGACCGGCAAATGCCGGAGCGGTGCCATGCGTTGCTTCGAACACGGCATGACCGGTGATATAATTAATGTTTCCTCCCGGCGCGATGCCGATGCCCCCGACCTGTGCGGCAATTGCGTCGGATAAATAATCGCCGTTTAGATTTTCTGTTGCAAAGATATCAAAGTCCTGTGCGTCAGTAATTACTTTTTGAAGAGCATTGTCCGCGATTACATCGTTAACGAGAATTTTTCCGTTATTGATTGCGTTACTTTTCTCCTTTTCTGCGGCAGTTTTTCCATGAGTTTCAAATGTCTTTTCCCAATTCATCATGGTATAAATCCTGTCACCAAAAAGTTCTTCTGCGATTTCATAGCACCAGTTTCTGAATGAACCGGAGGTAAACTTCATTATGTTACCCTTATGAACAATTGTAACAATTTTTCTTTTGTTTTCGACCGCATAATTCATTGCAGCGATCATCAGTCTCTGTGAGCCTGTCTTTGAAATTACTTTTAAACCAATGCCGACTTCAACTTTATCTTGTAAAGGCAGATTTTCTGCCGAGAGAAATGCATTCGTCTTTTCAATAGTACCGAACCGGATCTTTTCAAACCTTTCCGGAAATTGTTTCCGCAAAAAGTCCATAAGAATTTTGTTGTCTTCATCGCCTGCCTTGAATTCAATTCCGGCATAATTGTCTTCCGTATTTTCGCGGAAGATTACCATATCAACTTTATCAGGTCTTCTCACTGGAGTGTCGATGCCTCCATAATATTTCACGGGACGAATGCAGACATACAGATCAAGAATCTGGCGGAGCGCGACATTGATTGAGCGGATTCCTTTTCCTATCGGAGTCGTAAGCGGACCTTTGATTCCGATCAGATATTTTTTGAAAGCATCTATGGTTTCTTCAGGCAGCCATTCGCCTGTTTGATTATGCGCTTTTTCGCCTGCAAGAACTTCGAGCCATTCAATTTTTTTCGCGCCTCCATAAGCCTTTCGGACAGCCGAATCAAAAACATTTCTCGAAGCATTCCATATTTCCGGACCAATTCCATCCCCTTCAACATAAGGTATGATTGGATCATCAGGAACATTCAGTATTTCTTTCGCATTTCTGTTGCTAATCAGAGCTACAATGTTTCCCATAATTCAGTCTTTATCTCCAAGATATAATTTAAGAATAGATGTGAATTTACTCATTTTAACAATGGAGTTAAATCCATTAAGCGGTTCGGATGAATTGGTGTAATGGGAGGGGGCTGTCCAAAAAGTATTTTCATTTTTAGGCTGTAAAATGAAAATTTGAAAAAATAATTTTCTTATATTTGCAGT
>JBDHXH010000010.1:0-54204 GCA_039810605.1 Ignavibacteria bacterium
TGTGTCAAAAGAATTACAGTCAAATGAATTTCTATGTGTCAAAAGAATTACAGTCAAATGAATTTCTATGTGTCAAAAGAATTACAGTCAAATGAATTTCTATGTGTCAAATGAATTACAGTCAAATGAATTACTATGTGTCAAATGAATTACAGTCAAAAGAATTACTATGTGTCAAAAGAATTTCTATGTGTCAAAAGTATTACAGTCAAATGAATTTCTATGTGTCAAAAGTATTACAGTCAAATGAATTTCTATGTGTCAAAAGTATTACAGTGTCAAAAGTATTTCGGTCAAATGAATTTCTATGTGTCAAATGAATTACAGTCAAATGAATTACAGTCAAATGAATTTCTATCTGTCAAAAGTATTTCGGTCAAATGAATTTCTATGTGTCAAAAGTATTTCGGTCAAATGAATTTCTATGTCTCTATGTATTCTATGTGTCTATGTGGTTAAAGAAAATCATTTAATCAGAATCATTCGCTTTGTATCGGATTCAATTCCATTGGAGATTAATTTATAATAGTATACACTGCTAGGATATCCGGCAGCGTTCCAATGAATAGTGTGTTCACCGGATTCCTGTTCTTTGTTAAGGAGTGAAGCAATTTCCTTCCCGTTTATGTCATAAATTTTCAGCAAAACAATGGCGGAGGACTTCAAAGAATAGCTGAACACAGCTTTCATCAAGGGTTATACCCAGACCCGCTGAAACGGTTATCCATGAAGGTCTTAAACGGATAATCTGTAGGAACCTGTGAATGGGCTTCAAAGCAAGAGTTTGATACTAAGAGCGCAATGAATGAATATAAATTTTTCATATTTGTAAATTTAAATTCATTTTATTAATAATGCTTTTTTAGAAGCAACATATTTATTGTCAGCAAACAGGGAGTAAAAATATATGCCGCTGGGAAGCGAAGATGCATCAAACAAAACTTTATGTTGACCGTTGAAGACTCTCTTATTCATAAGTTCTACAACTTTCCTTCCCGTTATGTCAAAAACTTTTATTGTAATGTAAGATGATTTTTTTGATTTTAGACTAATAATCGTAGATGAATTAAACGGATTGGGATAATTCTGGATTAATTGGAAATCATCCGGGATTACAGACTCATTTTTGTCAATGAAGGATAATCCGCCATCTGTTGTTTTTAATATTGTCCCGTAAGCTCCTGCAATATAGCCGGTGTTTGGATTTGTAAAATAGCATGACCAATAAGAATTGGAACTTGGAAAGTTGAGTCGCAACCAGTTAGTTCCGGCATTTGTCGTTTTAAAGATATCGCCTTCACCTCCGGCACAATATCCTGTAGCGGCATCCGAAAAATAAACACATCGCAGACTGTATAGATTTCCGGTTACGGATTGTAAAAACCAATTTTCACCGGAATCAGTGGTTTTGTAAACTCCTCTTGAACCTCCGGCACAATAGCCGGTTAGCTTATTCTGAAAAAAGAGCTGATATCCTCGGGGTGCTGTTTGTATATTCCACGATATCCCGCTGTTTGTGGATCTGTAAACGCTAATGTCTGTTGACATTATTATAGTATCAGTTGACAACAGGAAAATTGAATTGAAGTATTCGAATGGCACAATGCTTTGAGGCTGCCAGTTCAAACCACCATTAGTTGTTCTTGCAATCATGCTATTGAGTCCGCAAGCCATTCCATAATTATCGTCAATGAAATGTATATCATTCAATTTGTCAGCAATGTTTGACTGCTGTATCACCCAACTCGCACCCGCATCTATTGTCTTAATAATAATTCCGGTGTCACCTACAGCATAACCGGTATTTTGACTGACGAAAAATATAGAGTTTAGATTTCTTGTTGTTCCACTTGTCAGGAGTGTCCATGTATTTCCGGCGTCAGTTGTCTTGAGGATTTTTCCGCTGTCTCCGGCGCTGTAACCTGTCATTGCATCTGTGAAATGATTTGAGCGCAAGTGTTTCTTAAATCCGGATTGAATACTCCAGTTCATTCCGGAATTTGTGGAACGGAGAATCTTTCCACCCGAACCGCAAATTGTTACGTTGTTAAGGCCCAGAGCATCGACACTCCAGAACAAATTAATGTTTCGCGGTCCGTCGTATCTTAGGAAAGTTGTATCCTGTTGCCACAGTGATCCGCCATTTGTGGATTTTAGAATTCTGCCGAAATCAGAGACTATGTATCCGGTATTAATATCTGAAAATGATAGTTCCCGCACAGGTCCAGTTCCGTCGTAGATTGGAATTCCAAGAGAGTACTGATACCAATTCAGTCCTCCATTTATAGTTTTGTAAAATCTCCCATCATTTGAATTCCGGATTCCAACAATAGATAAAGAATCGTGCTGACAGATATCCACAATTGCTTCAGGAAACCCTATGGACAAGTTTTGATCAATCCAGTTTAGTCCGCCGTTTGTAGTTAGCAATGCGGTTTGTGATCCACCCGCCGCTCCAAAGTTCTCATTATAGAAATCAATGCAACCAAGAGAGTAACCGCTTGAAGTAGTTTGCATTGACCAGTTCAATCCTCCGTTTATAGTTTTGAGCACGCCTGATCCTGTTGCGGCATAACCTGTATTTGTATTTGGAAAAGAAATCTCATTGAGGCTGTAATTGACACCTGTCCATATATACGTCCAGTTAATACCACCGTTGGTAGTTTTGCAAAAAGTACCTGTTGCTCCACAGGCAAAGCCTGTATTTGGGTTAATGAATTTTATGCTGAAGAGTGTATAAGATGTGTTTGAATTCTGCGCAAACCAGTTAAGTCCTCCATTTGTAGTTTTAATGACTGTGCCCATTGTTCCGGCAGCATAGCCGGTACTTGAATCAACGAACTTCACAGAGTAAAGAGTATTTCCTGTTGGTAATGGCTGCAGCCAAAACCATCCGGACTGTGAATGAGCATTCACCGTCAACAGCAATGACAGAAATATTACTTGCGGCAATCTGAACAAAATGAACCTCATCTGATTGTTAAACTTTCGTATCCTGATATTTTTTAATGTTCTATGTGTCAAAAGTATTTCAGTCAAATGAATTTCTATGTGTCAAAAGTATTTTAGTCAAATGAATTTCTATGTGTCAAAAGTATTTCAGTCAAATAAATTTCTATGTGTCAAAAGTATTTCAGTCAAATGAATTTCTATGTGTCAAAAGTATTTCAGTCAAATGAATTTCTATGTGTCAAAAGTATTTCAGTCAAATGAATTTCTATGTGTCTATGTATTCTATGTATCTATGTGGTTAAAGAAAATTATTTAATCAGTATATATGCGCAGCAGAGTTTGACTTAAATTGGTTATTAATCTCTGAAATGTCAAATTGTAAATTTTCCAATTTGCGTAATTATTGATGCTGGTTTTTATCCGAAGCTATGTTGTTGTGCGTAGTCAAGTCGGATAAAAAAATTTGCATAGACTTGAAAAAAGATTGAATCCATTTTTCAAATATTTCATAGAATTCAAAAAAGAAATTTTATATATTTGTTGAATTACATTTCTTAATATTTAATGAAGAATTTTTTACTCGATTACAACCTCAAGGTACGCATTCCCATTTTAATTTTTGTTGTCTTAGCAGTATTTGTGATTACCTATTATGTCTCGTATGCCGAGAGGCAGGGAGTGGGTTACATGCCTACGCAGCCGATTGCATATTCGCATAAACTGCACGCGGGTGATATGAAGATTGACTGCAGATATTGCCATAGTGACGTTGAGAAATCACGTCAGGCAAACATCCCGTCTCCAAAGGTATGTATGAATTGTCATACACAAGCAAGGAAAGATATGCCTGAAATAAAGAAACTCACCGAATATTATGAAAAGGGAATAGCGATAGAGTGGAAGCGAATCCACAGAGTTCCGGACTATGCATATTTCAATCATAGTGTGCATGTCAATAAAGGAATAGATTGTTCCAATTGCCATGGAGATGTTGCGGCGATGGAGAAGGTTGAACAGGTTAAAGACTTCAGCATGAAATCATGTCTTGATTGCCATAGAAATCCACAGCAGCAGATAAAAAATATTGTACCCGGAAAAGAAAAGCTTGTGATAAACAACGGTCCCACCAGTTGTTCAACTTGTCACAGATAATACCTAATATAAAATTGACAACAGAAAATACTAACGTAATCAAACCATCCATAAAGAGAAGAAAGTTCTTCACTTATGCCGGCGCATTAGCGCTCGGTATTTTTTCTATTTCAAAAATCCCGTTTAATTTTTTTGGATCAAATAATTCAGAAAAAAAAGTTGCAATTAAAATAGAAAGAAATCCGCTTGCGGTTGAGAGAAGAAAGAGAGCAGGAGATAATGGATAAAAAAGATACCGGCAACATTTTACCCGCTTCATCAGACGAAAATCAAAAAGAACCGAATTACTGGCGCAGTTTTCGTGAACTGTATAACGATCCCGAATTCATAAAGGAACGAAATCTGGAATTTAGCAAGGATGAGACCTCACCGCCGGATACGAATTCTTTATCGAGATTATCGCGCAGGAAATTTCTTGCATTGATGAGCGCCTCCGCGGCAGTTGCGGCAGCGGGCTGTTCAAATTACAGAGACAAAGGCGTATTGATTCCATATAACAGCAAGCCTGAATCAGTAACTATAGGCAATCCCACTTTCTTTGCATCAACATGTGATGGTTGCTCGAACGCATGCGGGCTGCTTATCAGAACAATCGAAGGAAGACCGATAAAGGTTGACGGCAACCCCGATCATCCTGTGAGCAAAGGCAAGGTTTGCGCAATTGCACAGGCAAGCGTGATGAATTTGTATGATCCCGAGAGATTGAAAAATCCGGTTGACAGAACAGACAAAGGCAATCCGAAAGATATTGCCTGGGGTGAATTGGACGAAAAAATTATTGGCGCATTAAAAAGTGCGGCAGCCGGCGGTAAGGAAATTTCTATTGTTGCCAATTCCATAATTTCCCCAACGGCAAAAAAGGTGTTGGATGATTTTACGGTAACTTATCCGACTACTAAAATATATTCTTACGAGCCCTACGGAAGTGAAACAAAAAATTCAGCCTGGGCTAAATGCTACGGAGCCGGAAATTATCCTCCTGTTCAACTTGATAAAGCAAAAATAATTTTATCCCTTGAATCCGATTTTCTGATATCTGACGGTAACAAAGTCGAAGCAGCAAGGCTTTTTGCCGAAGGCAGAGATGTCTTTACCGGAAAAGAATTTAACAGACTTTATACTGTCGAAGGGAATGCTTCCCTCACAGGACTCAACTCCGACTACAGACTGATTCTTAGAACAGATTTGATTGAAGACTTTGTGTGGTGCCTGCTGAATGAGTTCTTGATTAAACAAAGGCTATCAGTGTTTGCATCGGATGTCAACATTACTTCAAAACTGCAGAACTATTCTTTGGAACAGTTTATCTCTGCAAATAATCTTCCCAAGGAAGTAATCGGACATCTTGTTTCTGATCTTTCAAAAAATCCAGGCACCTCTATTGTCATCGGAGGATCTCTTCTGCCGGAATCAACACATATTGCAATTAACCTTCTGAATGAAGTGCTTGGAAGTTCAAAGCTTTATTCAAAAGAAAAGAATGTTCACCAGATTCCAATTTCAACTCCTTCAGAGATTGATCTGTTAATTTCAAATCTCAAGTCAGGAAAGACAGGAGTTGTGATACATTATGATACAAATCCTGTTTATGATTTTGCAAAAGAATTTGGATACGCTGATGCTCTGAAGAATGCACCGCTTGTAATTACAATGGCTCATATTATAAATGAAAGCGCAGATGCGGGCAATTATGTGTTGCCATTGAATACAATGTTTGAGTCATGGGGAGACTTTCAGCCAAGAAATACTTTCTTCAGTACGCAGCAGCCTGTGATTGCTCCTTTATACAATACAAGACAGAAAGAAGAAATCCTTCTGACATGGGCAAAGGGAAATAAGGATGCTTTCAAGGCGGATCTGTATCATCAATACTTGATGGATAACTGGAAAGCAACAGTTCTTTCCGAATTCAAGAATGAAGCAAAGTTTAATAATGCATGGAGCGCTGCTTTAAATGACGGAGTCGTAATGTCAAAGTCAGTTGCCTCCGATGTTCCGATGCAGTTTAAGAATGAAGCAGTAGCATCTCTCAATTCGAGAATGACGAAGAACGGAGATTTTGTTTTGCTGCTTACAAAAAGTTCGACTCTCGGAGACGGAAAGCATGCAAATAACGGCTGGCTTCAGGAACTTTCGCATCCCGTAACTAAAGTTGTCTGGGACAACTATGCGGCAATTTCAACGCAAACTTCCAAGTCCCTTGGCGTTGACGTTAATGATCTTGTAAAGATTACAACTTCATCGGGCGAACTTGAAATTCCGGTGTTCATACAGCCGGGAATCGCAGAAGGTGTAATTGCGATTACCTCCGGTTACGGAAGAACGGTTTGCGGCGTTGTTGGAAAAGATGCAGGCTTCGACTCGAATAAACTTTTGTCAAAAGGAACAAAACTTTCACCATACCTCAACAATGATGTGAAAGTTGAAAAATCATCAGGCTCTTATGATGTGATAACAACGCAGGATTATTACCCGTTTGATGAACCATTTTACAAGGACATTCAATACGAAAGAGAAATTATTCAGGAAGGGACTTACCTTCAGTATAAATCAGATCCGGATTTTCTAAGAAGAGAAATTCATGGAGAAGCGAAAGAAGAAGAGCTTGAATACGGAAGCATTAACAAGCAGTATAAGCATACCGGTGTAAAGTGGGGGATGGTCATTGATCTGAATAAATGTACAGGATGCAGCGAGTGTGCAGCAGCATGTAATGTTGAGAATAATATTCCGATAGTCGGGAAGGATCAGGTTAAGAAGCGCAGAATGATGCAATGGATAAGACTTGACAGATATTATTCAGGAACGCCGGAAGTACCAAAGGCAAATTTTCAGCCGATGCTTTGCCAGCATTGCGATTTTGCTCCATGTGAAAATGTTTGTCCGGTTGCAGCAACCACTCATAGCACTGATGGAATAAATGGTATGGCATACAACAGGTGTGTCGGCACGAGATATTGCTCCAACAATTGTCCTTACAAAGTAAGGAGATTTAATTATTTCAATTTCAGAGACAGATTCCGTGACGGCATTCAGCTCGAGGAATCATACTCCCTGATGGCAAATCCCGAAGTTACAGTCAGATCAAGAGGAGTAATGGAAAAATGCACATTCTGCTTGCAGAGAATTATGGATGAGAGACAAGTTGCGATTCAGGAAAACAGAATGGTGAAAGGATCGAATGTCAAGACTGCATGTCAGGAAGCTTGCAATTCCAATGCAATATACTTTGGTGATCAGAATGATAAGGATTCGGATTTTTACAAATTCAATAACAGCAATCTTGGCTATCATGTTTTGGATGATGTCAAGACAAAGCCAAACGTAACATATATAGCAAAATTGAAAAATGTTTTCGAAACTGAAAAATCGGAGGCGCATAATTGAGCTTTGATTCAACTTATACCAAAGAGCTTCCTCTTGTAGAAAACAACCCGACGCTGCGTCAGATAGATGATGCAATTCTTTTACCTACGCAGATAAAGCCTTTGAAAGGGTGGTGGATAGCCCTTGGATTATCTGCAACAGCATTGCTCATCGGTGCAGTCGCGCTTGGATTGACATTCTATTACGGCATCGGAATGTGGGGAAATAATCAGCCTGTTGGTTGGGCTTTTGGAATTGTCAATTTCGTTTTCTGGATCGGAATCGGACACGCCGGAACGCTGATCTCTGCGATACTATTGCTGTTCAGGCAAAAATGGAGAACGGGAATTGCAAGGTTTGCCGAAGCTATGACAATCTTTGCGGTTATGACAGCAGGAATTTTTCCGGTGATACATACAGGAAGACCGTGGCTCGCAGGATATTTGATTCCTCTGCCGAATCAAAACGGAGTCTGGGTAAACTTCCTTTCGCCACTTCTATGGGACGTGTTTGCGGTATCAACTTATTTCACGATTTCATTCTTGTTCTGGTCAATCGGACTGATTCCTGATATTGCATTGATGAGAGATCGCGCAACGACAAAAATCAAGAAAACAATTTATTCGGTTCTCTCATTGGGATGGACAAATTCGAACAGGAACTGGAGTAATTACGAAAGAGCTTATCTGATACTTGCAGGTATTTCGACGCCGCTGGTATTGTCGGTTCACTCAATAGTTAGTTTTGACTTTGCAGTTTCGGTATTGCCGGGCTGGCACACGACAATCTTTCCGCCATACTTCGTAGCCGGTGCAATATTTTCCGGATTCGGAATGGTATCAACGGTTCTTATAGTCGTAAGGAAAGCATTTGGACTTCAGCACATCATTACAATGAATCACCTTGATACGATGAATAAAATTTTGCTTGCGACAAGCACGATGGTTGGCTATTCATACATGATGGAATTTTTCATAGCATGGTACAGCGGCAATCCGTTTGAGATGTTTGCATTTGCCAACAGAGTTTTAGGTCCTTACAATTGGGCATGGAGTATAATGGTAAGTTGCAACGTTTTGATTCCGCAACTTTTCTGGTTCAAGAAAATCAGAAGATCAATTCCCGTAACTTTGGTGATTGTGCTTCTTGTGAATGTCGGGATGTGGTTTGAAAGGTTTGTTATAATAGTAATTTCGCTGCACCGTGATTTCTTGCCGTCAAGTTGGGGAATATTTTACCCGACAATTACCGACCTTTCGCTTCTGCTGGGAAGCTTCGGATTTTTCTTTACGTTCTTGTTATTGTTCTTGAAGACATTTCCGTTGGTTTCAATTTCAGAAGTCAAAGGTGTAACCGAAGGCGCGCAGCCTACAATACATTTGCATCCGCACAGCAACGGATATCCAAAAGAAAAGGCATGATTAAAAATTTAATAAATAAGATAAAAGAATTCGATTCGAGCGCTGATGTTGAGAAGCGCAGCAATAAGCTTTTTGGTTTCGCGGCACTCTACAATACACCGAATGAAGTAATTGAAGCCGCAGCTTCCGTTGCAGGAAAGGGATATCAGAAGTTTGATGCTTATTCTCCTTATCCTCTGCATGGTATGGACAGTGCGATGGGATTGGGTAAGACAAAGGTCGGATATTTTGCATTTACTTTCGGAATAACAGGAACATTTCTTGCCCTTCTGATGATCGGATGGATGAACGGCATTGATTTTCAGAACATCATCGGGGGTAAGCCTTTCTTTTCTCTTCCTCCTTCAATTCCGATTACATTTGAAGTAACTGTTCTTCTCACCGGTATTTCGGCAACACTTGGAATGCTTATAATTTTCAACAAGCTTCCGAAAATAAACAGTCCGTTGAACGATACTGATTTCATGAAGAATGTTACTTCGGATAAATATGGAATCGTGATCAATGCAGACGATGAATTATTTGATGAAAACGACACTAAGAATCTGTTGCTTTCAACCGGTGCATATTCCATTGATAATATTTATTATCGTGAATCAAATTTAACAACAAAGACTCCGATATTCGAGAAGAAATTTATAATGGCAATCATACTGACTGCAATTGCTACTGCTGTTATAAGCTACTTCACTTTAAACTGGGTGCTGTATGATACACAACCGTTCGACTGGATGTGGCTGCAGAAAAGAATTGATTCACAAAGCGAGAGCAATTTCTTCCCGAATAAATTCGGAATGAGAGAGCCAGTCAACGGAACGGTTGCAAGGGGCTTCATGCCTTATGAATATAAAGGAATGCCTGATTCGATGGTAAAGCTTTTGTCAAACCCGCTTCCGATAAGCAAGAAGGTGCTTGAACGCGGGCAAGACAGATTTAACATTTTCTGCAGTCCATGTCACGGATATCAGGGGGACGGAGAAGGAAGACTTCGAGGTCAGTTTCCGAAACCGCCGACTCTTCACTCTGAAAAAGTAAGGAACTGGACAGACGGAAATATTTATCACGTGATTACAAACGGACAGAATGTGATGCCAAGCTACGCAGAACAGGTTTCAAGAGATGACAGGTGGGCGATTATACATTATATCCGGTCATTGCAGAGATCTCATAATGCAAGCGACAGTGATCTGCCTAAATAGAGAAGCAAGAGTTTATTAACAAGAAATAGCGGTTGTGTTAACGCAGAAGCGAGCAGCCGGAATAATTTAGTAAAAAAAATTCTATTTGAGTTTAATGGATTATCAAAGAAAACCATTGCCAAAGAAAGTCGGAACGATAGGGTTTACCTTGTTGGGTCTTGGCCTAATTCTGACAGTGATATCGTTTGCGGTAAATACACAGCGGGCTTTGTTTGACTATCTGTGGATGTTTATGTTCATGGTAAGCATAGGCGTGGGGTCGCTTGGAATGATTGCAATGGAATATCTTGCAGGGGCTACGTGGAGTACGCCGTTTAGAAGAGTTTCGGAATTTCTTGCTTCAATAATTCCTTTGCTGCCGATACTCGTCATTCCAATATTGATCGGAATGCACAGCTTATATCACTGGACGCATCCCGAAGCAGTTGCAGCCGATAAAATTCTTCAGTGGAAATCGCCATATCTTAACATAACATTCTTTTACATAAGGCTTGCTATATACTTTATTATCTGGATACTGTTTTTGATTTTATTTTTGAGGAATTCACAGAGACAGGATGAAACGGGCGGAGCAGAATCAACAAAGAAAAACATTAAGCTTTCCGCACCCTTTGCGATATTGTTTTTGCTTACTCTTACATTTGCAGCATTTGATTTTATGATGAGCCTCGAGCCTCATTGGTTTTCGACAATGTTCGGTGTCAGCTATTTTGCAGGAACGGTTCTGTGTTCATTTGCAGTCGCGACGTTCTGCACAATTACACTTGGCGAGAACGGATATCTCGGCAAGGGTATCAGGAAAGAAAATTATTACAGTTTTGGAGCGCTGATGTTTGCGTTCGATATTTTCTGGGCTTACATAGCATTCTCGCAATACATGTTGATTTGGTATGCAGATATCCCGGAAGAAACATTCTGGGTGCTGATGAGGATGAAAGGAAGCTGGGCTTATGCTTCAATCGGACTTGTGATATTTAATTTTGTGATTCCATTTTTAGTCCTTCTGCCAAGAAGTACAAAGGTGAGTCCGAAGCTACTTAAAGGAATTTCGATTTGGTTATTGTTCGCACATGCTTATGATTTATACTGGATAATAATGCCGAGTTATTACAAAGAAGGATTTTATTTCGGATGGAGCGAGCTTGGAGCAATGATGCTTGCTGTTGGAATTATAATTACGGTATTCAGATATAGGGCAAGCAGGACAAATCTTGTTCCCATTCGTGATCCGAAACTTGAGAGCGGACTTAACTTTCATTTAAACTAAATAAAGAAATGTCAGGCAATATTAAGAAAAAGTTTAACATATTTGATTATTTCAGGGATCTTGAAAAGTTCTATGGCGCCTTGTATCTGTTGCTGCTTTGTTTCCTGATTTTTCTTGGAGCGAAGTATGCAAAGACACTGGACTATAACAAAGTTTTTTCCTCGCCGGTATTGCTGGCTGCTGATTCTAATATGAGGACGCAGCTTCCTGTAAAGAAAGGAACAATCAGTCCTCCGGTGGATGCAATGAAGCTTGGCGGTGTATTACCTGCTGACATTAAAGAAGCTGTTCTGACCAAAGGCAAGGATTTGTACACCACGAACTGTGTGAGTTGTCATGGAGAAACAGGACACGGGAACGGTCCGGCCGGGGCTGCATTGAATCCGCCTCCCCGTAATTTTGCTGATCCTTTAAAGCAAACATGGAAAAACGGACCCAAGATTTCGCAGATGTATATTACGCTTCAGGATGGAATTCCAAACACAGGAATGGCAAGCTTCAGCAACATCACTCCCGAAGACAGATTCGCAATACTTCAATATGTGCATACATTCAGTCCGGATTATCCTAAGGACAGTCCCGATGATCTCACGAAACTTGACGAGAAATACAGTCTGTCAAAAGGCGTAAAGATGCCAAATCAGATTCCGATTGATCTTGCGATGGATCTTGAACTTTTAAACTATGATACACTCAAGAGTGACATTGATAATGTTTTGAAAAAAATTGAATCAGCGAAAAATGATTCTGCCTCGCTAATTTTTGATGAGATTGTTTCAAACAAGCTTACCGCACTGTATTCATTGTCTGCGGATACTGCATGGAATGTTAACGCGGAGCAGTTTGTTCAATTCATTGAAACTGATCCCATCAATAAAGGCTTCAAGGCAACAGTCTTTCAGTTAAGTCCCGAAAAGGCGAATCAGATTTATCAGTACTTAAAAAATCTTTTTGAAAAAAATAAAGTGTAAGGTTTTATGAGAAAGCTAAATCATTTCATAAAATTATTTTTTGTTGCAATAATTTTATTCCTGAATTCTGTGAATGTACATTCGCAGGATAGTACAAATTCAAAATTGGAAATCGGAATTTATGAAAGGCTCGGACAGAAAATTCCGGATGATATAATTCTTACTGACGAAAAGGGACAGCAGGTAAATTTAAAGAGTCTCGTAAACAAACCAACGATATTTACTCTGGTTTATTTCAGATGTCCAGGGATTTGCAGTCCACTGCTTAACGGCGTTTCCCAAATCATGAACAGGATTGACATGGAGCCCGGCAAAGACTTTGATGTCATAACAATCAGCTTTGATCCTACGGAAAAACATGAGCTCGCAGCGTCAAAGAAAGAAAGTTATTTCACGGAACTTAACAGAAAGATTCCGGATAATTCCTGGAGATTTCTTACCGGCGACAGTGTTAATGTTCACAAGATAACGGACGCTCTTGGATTCAAGTATCAGAGACAGGGAAATGATTACATGCACAGCGCGGCGATTATGGTAACGAACAAAGACGGACAAATTGCAAGATATCTCTATGGTGTTGAATTTCTTCCATTTGATTTTAAGATGGCGGTAACGG
Organism: Ignavibacteria bacterium; assembly: GCA_039810605.1. Lineage (GTDB taxonomy): Bacteria > Bacteroidota > Ignavibacteria > Tepidaquicellales > Tepidaquicellaceae > JAGPCH01. The sequence continues at coordinate 12,945 of JBDHXH010000010.1, forward strand.
AAGCATCCGAAGGAAAAATTCTTCCATCGGTGAACAGGCTCATGAAGATGTGTTTCAGTTTTGATCCGGAAGGAAGAAAGTATGTATTGAACGTGACGCGCGTTGCCGGAGCATTTATTTTATTGTCTCTCGGAATATTCATCGGGTTTGTCACATTTAAGAAAAAAAAGATTACTACAAAAAATATCTAAAACATAACTATGGCTAACGGAACGATAGCTGTTCCAGGGACAGCAGAAGTTGATTTTTATAATGTGAGAGGAAAGTATAAGGGGGTTCTTTCATGGCTGCTTACATTAGACCATAAGAGGATCGGAATTCTGTATTTGTGTTCGATTCTTTTCTTCTTCGTAATTGCAATGTTCATCGGGGTAACAATGCGTCTTGAGATGCTCACTCCCGGACAAACAATTGTAAGTGCCCAGACATATAACTCGCTCTTCACTCTGCATGGTGTCATCATGGTATTCCTTTTTATAATACCGAGCGTTCCTGCAATTTTCGGAAACTTCTTTCTCCCTATAATGATTGGCGCGAGAGATGTTCAGTTTCCGAAGCTCAATTTACTTTCATGGTATTTGTATATAATAGGAGGAGGACTTGCAATACTCTCCTTGTTTACAGGATCAGGAATTATGGATACGGGCTGGACATTCTATGTGCCGTACAGCATAAGGACGACGACGAACATTTCATTGTCTGTATTTGCTGCTTTTATACTTGGCTTTGCCACAATTCTTACAGGACTTAATTTCATAACGACTATTCACAGACTACGATGTCCCGGCATGACATGGTTCAGGATGCCATTGTTTGCATGGTCATTGTATGCGACTTCATGGATACAGGTTCTTGCGACACCTGTAATAGGAATTACACTTGTATTAATTATTCTTGAAAGGGCTCTTGGTATTGGAGTTTTCGATCCGACATTGGGAGGTGATCCACTTCTTTATCAGCACATGTTCTGGATTTATTCGCATCCTGCAGTTTACATTATGATATTGCCTGCAATGGGTGTTGTATCGGAAATCATTCCGACATTTGCAAAGAAGCCGATATTCGGTTATGTGCCTATTGCGATTTCAAGTTTGGCAATAGCACTTGTAGGATATCTTGTATGGGGACATCACATGTTTGCAAGCGGCATCAGTGATACATCGAGAGTAATTTTTTCATTGCTGACATTTTTTGTTGCGTTGCCTTCTGGTATAAAAGTTTTTAACTGGGTAGCGACGCTTTATAAGGGTTCCATTGAAGTAACGGCACCAATGCTTTTCACTTTGCTATTCATATTTCTTTTTTCTATCGGCGGATTGACGGGACTTGTCCTCGGAGCTCTTGATGCCGACATTCACCTTACCGATACATATTTTGTAGTGGGACACTTTCATTATGTGATGTTTGGAGGAATGGGTATCATATTTTTTGCATCGCTTCATTACTGGTTTCCCAAGATGTTTGGCAAAATGTATAATGAAAAGGTTGCTAAGGTAACGGCATACTGGATAGGAATTGGGTTCAATGCATTATACTTCCCATTTTTCATAATGGGATATTTAGGAATGCCGAGGAGATATTATGATTATCTTCCGGAGTATCAGATATATCACGTGATATCAACAGTTGGATCATGGATACTTGTATCAGGGATACTGGTAATGCTTTTCAATTTGATACAGGGTTTAAGGAAGGGAAAGCCTGCGAGTGATAATCCGTGGGGAGGAACAACGCTCGAATGGACAATTGCATCGCCGCCTCCGGTTGAAAATTTTGAAGAGATACCCGTAGTAACAACAGGTCCTTATGACCATAGCAAAATTCACGGACAGGAAAATCAGATTCAGGAAGCAGAAGGAGTAAGCAGATAATGACTGAAAAAGTTTTGGAAGCACCGGAAGAAAAAATACATATTGTCGAAATTCACAGAGACGACTTTGGTTCCAAAATGGGACTATGGCTGTTTCTGTTTACCGAAATTCTGTTGTTCGGCGGACTGTTTCTTCTGTATGCAGGTTACAGATTTATTCATCCTGACGGATTCGCAGCAGCAGCGGCAGAGCTCGATGTCTTAATGGGAGCTATAAATACCGTGATCCTTCTTACGAGTAGCCTCACGGTTGTTCTTGGTATTGTTGCTCTTCAGAAAAACAACAAGAAGCTATGTTTATTTTTTCTCTGGATCACGATTGCATGTGGTCTGCTGTTTCTGCTTAATAAGTATTTTGAGTGGGGAGCAAAAATTCATCACGGAATTTATCCGAAAGGTCCGGCCCTTCAGGAAATGTCGGAAGGTGAAGTTTTATATTTCGGATTGTATTATGTAATGACAGGACTTCACGGACTGCACATAGTTGCCGGTCTGATTTTTATCGGTTTTGTAATGTGGAAGATAAAGAAAGATGTCATCACTCCTACGAATTTTCAAAAGCTTGAAAATTCAGGATTGTACTGGCACCTTGTTGACATAATTTGGATTTTCCTGTTTCCTCTGTTTTACTTAATTCATTAAAAAATTTTTATGGAGCATAATCATACAAATAATCACGTCGAAGAAGTTGAAAAAGGTTTCATTGCCGAAGCGCACCATCCAAGTTATGGTGTAAATGTTCTTGTATGGATTGGTTTGATTGCACTTACATCAATTACAATTGCTGTGGCAGGAATTAATCTGGGAAGTCTTGCATTGACTGTTGCTCTTATTATAGCGCTTGTTAAATCGTTCTTCGTGATGAATTTTTTCATGCATGTTAAGTTTGACAAGAAACTGATTAAGATTTTCATAGGAATTTGCATTGTCGTTTTTATTGTAGTTTTAGTATTAACATTTTTTGATTTAACCTTCAGATATTAATATGAGACCGAACATTGTCAGCGAAGTTGATTTTACTTTCTTTTTCATAATGGGAATATCGGCAATTTTGCTGCTGATTATTACCGTTGCGATGCTTTACTTTGTTTACAAATACAGTAAGAAAAGAAATCCGGTTGCTTCCAACATCGAAAACAATACGACAATAGAAATTATCTGGACAGTCATTCCGGTTATACTTGTGCTCGTAATGTTTTATATCAGCTGGACAGGTTTTAAGAACATGCGCGATGTTCCAAAAGACGCAATGGTTGTAACCGTTACAGGTCAGATGTGGAGGTGGTCCTTTGAATATGATAACAAGAAAAAATCCGATACGCTTTACCTTCCGGTCAACAAGAACATAAAGTTTGAATTGAAGTCACAGGATGTAATTCACAGCTTTTATCTTCCGGCCTTCAGATGTAAAGAAGACGTTGTACCCGGCAGAACGAATTATTACTGGATAAGAACTACAGAGACGGGACATTATTATGCTACATGCGCTGAATATTGCGGTCTGAATCATTCAAACATGTATGCTAAGATTATTGTAATCCCTGATGACGAATTTGAAGCATGGAAAAATTATGTTCCGCCTGATACAACGAAGAAAGACTCTGCTGTCAAAACAGATTCTCTGAAGACAACTTCGAGTGTTTCAGATACGGCAAAGACAGAAGGAAAGGTTGATACTTTAAAGAAAACATCTCCATCTTCCGATATGAAAAAAACTGACACAACCAAAAAGTAAAAGTGAGAGATATTCAAAATATAGTTACGGATAAGAAAGAAATTTCCTTAGAGACAAATCGCAGAACAGGTATTTCGTTTTGGTTTAAGGTTATACTGGAAGTTGCAAAAATCCGAATAACAGTTCTCGTTGCTTTTACTACTACACTCGGATACATTCTTGCATCAGAAAATTTGCAGTCTCTTTCGATGTTTCCTGTTTTAGGAATATTTTTTCTTGCATGCGGAGCCGCCGCGCTCAATCATTTTCAGGAGAGAAGAACCGATCTTTTGATGGAAAGGACGAGGAACCGCCCGATTCCACTTGGCGTGGTCTCACCGACAACCGGTCTTCTGATATCAGTGACTTTTTTGAGTCTTGGAATAGTCATCCTGCTTCTGAAATCGAATTTGTTAACTCTTGCAGTTGGTCTTTTGACTTTTGTCTGGTACAACGGAGTTTATACGCCACTGAAAAAAGTTTATTCGCTTGCAATCATTCCCGGTTCACTTGTAGGAGCGTTGCCGCCGGTTGCAGGCTGGGTAGCTGCCGGAGGAAGCATCGTAGACCCGAAGATCATTTTGCTTGCGTCGTTTTTCTTTGTATGGCAGATTCCTCACTTCTGGATATTGCTCCTGGTATATGGAAAGGATTATGATAAAGGCGGTTTTCCTACGCTGACAAATCGGCTTTCAAAGAAACAGCTTACGAATATTACATTCTGCTGGATAATACTTACAATTGTTCTGGCTTTGACATTCAACTTTTTCGGTATAATGAATTACTTCGTAACAGGCATTCTCAATGTATTGATTTGCGGATGGCTATTCGTTCAGTCTTTAAGTTTCTATACTTCGAACGATAACAACAAGGAGATGAAAAAAATGTTTGTGAGTATAAATATTTTTACGCTGCTCATTATAACTTTGCTTTCTCTCGATAAACTCGTCAACCTTTTTTTGAATTAGTATTTGATTTAATTACAGAATAAATTTTTTTTAAATGGATTTTCTTGACAATCTTGTAATACCAGCAACAACGCAGCATCTGAATCTGCTGAAGATAATCACGGTGCTTTCAATGTTGATTTTCATTCCTTTCTTCGGAATGATTTTCGGCGGTACAGCTTTCTCTGTCATCTTTAATGCATACGGCAGAAAAATCAAGAACAAACTTTTCGTTAGATTTGCAAAGGATATTATTGATAAGCTGGCGATAAACAGATTTGTAGGTGTTGGTCTTGGTGTCATACCTTTGCTTGCAATTACGTTCTGCTATGCGCAGTTGTTGTTTGAAGTAAGAGTTCTTACCGTTAGTCTGCTGCTTGTTGCGACATTGTTCTTTGCAATTTCAATTACGTTTGTATATACATATCAGAATACGTTTCAGATAGAATCGCTGATTGAAACTTTCAAGAACATAAGCGGCTTGCAGAAAAGTGAACTTGAAACAAAGATACCGGAAGATATTCATGATTATGAATTCGATTTGAAAAATACAAATTCGAATGCGGGGCTATATGGATTTGTCCTGATGCTTATCAGCGGTATATTTTTCTGCGGTGGAATTTCAATTGCGTTATTCTCGGACAGATATCAGGATTTTCAGAATATTGCACAGATGTTTTTGTCGAGTGCAACTCTGTTTAATTTCCTGTTTCTCCTTACACTTTCCATAGCAATCAGCGGAAGTGCCATTTTGTTTTTCTTCTTCAGATGGCAGGGAGGCCTTCATGATATGAATACGGAGTATCACAATTTTACAAAGAAGATAGCCGGCAACATAGCATTTACGGGTGCGGCGATTCTTCCGATTTTTCTTTTCCTAAGTTTCATAGCAATTCCGAATGTTGCTTTGTCGGGAACCGTTTTTGTTTATTCCGGTCTTGCGTTCATTTCGATATTGTTGTTGTGCAATTTCCTGTATGCTGTGATTAAGAATGCAGAGATGAAGTATATCGGAGGCGCGTTTTATCTTGTGATATTGTCGGTTGCATTTATTGTTATGATGAATCAATCTGCATTCTCTGCCGCAACGTTTAAACATCTTGAAGCGATTAATCTGAAAGCCGTTGATCTTGAGAAGGAAAGAAAATCAAAAACAATTAACACCGCCGGTGTCAATGGCGAAGAGATATATAATCGTATATGCGCCGCCTGCCATAAGTTCGACGTGAAACTTGTCGGACCGCCTTATAAAGAAACAGTACCGAAATTTAACGGCGATGTGAAAAAACTTGCCGGATTTATCTTAAATCCTGTAAAGGTTGATCCTGCTTACCCTCCTATGCCGAACCCGGGATTGAAGCCGAAGGAAGCTGATGCAGTCGCACAGTTCCTTATAAACAAAGTCTCCGGCAAGTAAGGAATCGACAACATTAGAAGTTTCACAAAGAGCGAAGCATCAAACTTCGCTCTTTGTCTTACCACATATAGTTTTAACCACATAGACACATAGAACACATAGACACATAGAATGTATTTTCTTGATGAAGTTGTTAAGGATGTTTGTTGAAAAAAATATCCCTGTTAAAAGAGTTAATCATGAAGTCCAGTGTTTGCTAAAACTCCCTCATTTCAAATCCATTTCTTTTTGAAGTCAAGCTAACTAATATTTGCTAAATCAAACCAAGGACAACTCAAGGATAAGGAAAAAAGAAAAGAGATAAGGAAAAAGAAAAGAGATAAGGAAAAAAGAAAAGAGATGAGGAAAAAAGAAAAGAGATAAGGAAAAAAGAAAAGAGATAAGGAAAAAGAAAAGTGAAAAAGAAAAGAGATAAGGAAAAAGAAAAGAGAAAAGGAAAGGAAAAGTGATAAAGAAAGAGAAAAGAGAAAAAAGATAATAAAAGAGATTAAGAAAAAAGATAAGGAAAGAAGTTTGCAATTTATAAAGGCTATGTGTCTATGTTCCCTATGTGCCTATGTGGTTCAAAAGCGATGGCATTGTTGCGACCTATGTGGTTCAAGACGAAGTATTAACTTAGCGGAATGGAAAAAACTAAAATAGCAGTCCTGACCGGTGCAGGGATAAGTGCGGAAAGCGGTCTTTCGACATTCAGAGATTCAGGCGGGTTGTGGGAAGGTCACAATGTATATGATGTCGCATCTCCTGAAGGCTGGAAAAGGAATAAGAATCTCGTCCTTGATTTTTATAATCAAAGAAGAAGACAACTTATGAAAGCAATACCCAATGATGCTCATATTGCACTTTCTTGTCTTGAAAAGAAATTCGAAGTGACTATAGTTACTCAAAATGTTGATGACCTTCATGAAAGAGGAGGTTCGACAAATGTTATTCATCTTCATGGTGAACTTAATAAAGCCCGAAGCACAATTGATGATAGTCTCATTTACGAATTGAACGGTAAAGATATTCTTCCCGGAGATACATGTGAAATGGGCTCGCAATTGCGTCCTCACATTGTTTGGTTTGGCGAAATGGTACCTGCGATGGAACAGGCAGTATCCGCAGTTACGATGGCGGATATTCTTATTGTAATTGGAACATCACTTGTGGTCTATCCTGCTGCGGGTCTATTGGAATTTTCCGATCCCCGAATTCCCAAATACCTGATTGATCCAAAAAAACCGGAAGGATTCTTCTCGTATCCCAATCTTGAATTCATTCAGGAAAAAGCCTCTAAGGGTACAAGAGAACTTGTCTCGAGGTTGATGGATGTGAATTAGTGCGGCTGCATCTCCCACACAGATAAACTTTCTTAGGATCAACACCATCATTAAAAACTAAAACTGCTCCGACTTTTAAGATTAAGCCGGAGCAGCTTCAAGTAAATTAAAATTAATTTTAGTTATAACTTTCGTTGAGTAAACTTTACTCAACTGAAGTTGATTATCTGTTTAGTTTCCTGATCAACTCATCTAACTTGCCTTTCTTGATCATCTGAATTCCTTCCTTGAATGAGATTTTCTTCCCGGAGTTTGATTGTTCATGCTTCAAACTTTTCATCAATTCAATTCCATTCTCATACTTCATTCTTTCAGACTCTGAATTAAAATTCAAATTCTCCGAATCAGAAACAAGTGGCTCGCCTCCCGGAGGAGCAACTCTTACAACGACATTGGTAGCATTATTGTAAGCAATCGTCAGATCGGTAAGGTCAACAAAATCATCTCCTGTAACATCAGTTATCACGTAGCCGGAGACAAAGGCATTTGCGTCATTAAAAATGGCAACGATGTCACTAAGATCAATTAGCGAATCCTGAACAACCTCGCCGCTGTACATGCCGTAATTATTCAATCCTGCATCAACAAGGCTTTGATTATTTCCATACGCCTGACCTGATGGATTCACGAAGCTAAAATTTGTATTCGCTCCGCGAACATAAGATTCTCCACCCGACTTGCTCCATGTTTCGATGCAGTTTCTGTGCTTGACAACCTTATAATATGTTCCTGTCAATGCTTTACCAAACAAAAGGTTGCTTATATTCATCGAAGTGTTGAAGACTCCTCTTGATGAATCAACCGGTATATTCGGATAATCCGTACGATGTAAATAAACTGTTACAGTGTCGCTTGCTCTTGCTTGTCCGTTTGTATAGTAACCTTCGGGCACAACAGATAAATTATTGGCTACCGGCGATGCAAGTGATTGAACGCAGACATTATCCAGATAAAGGTTATTTCCGAAATCACTTTTTGCTTTGAGACGAATCTTGTTTGTGCCGGCAGGCAGCAAATAAATTTTAGATCTCCATTGTGAAGACTGCGGAGCGAATTGAGATGCGGTTACCGGAGCTGAATTTAATTCACCGCTTCCGTCATCTCTTCCAAATAAAGTGACCAATGTCGAGTAATTGACGCCATTGTCAGAAGAAGTTTCAATCACGAGTGTATCAACAGATCCCGGATATCCTGCATAAGCTTCGTCAAAAGTAAGATATGTACCTGATCCAACTGCTGAAAAGTTGTTCGATAAAAGCGATTGAATTGTTCCTGCCGGTGCAAAATAAAAATTAAATTCGGCAGAGCCTGTTCCAATTCCATAAGCGCTTGAATTGTGTCTTAGCCAGTAATTTGTTCCTGAATATTCTTCGAACATTCCTGCCGGCGGAAATTTCGGATCAACAAAACTCTCGCAAGGAGCAGCGCTGACTGTCGTTCCAACATTTACTGTTACTGTTCTCTTGTGAATGGGAGTTCCGTTAGAACCCTGTCCCGTAATTGTAATTGTATAATTACCGGTTGGCGTAACCGTGCCGACGGTTTTTACTTTCATGTATTTTGAATTCGGATAAGATGACAAAGTGTTTCCTCCGAGAAATTCAGTCGTGATGCTCCCCGTTGAAGGCGTTGGCGAAACAGAAGCAGAGAAAGTTGTAACATCGGTATAAAGTTTTACTGCGGGAATATTCACCTGAAAATTAACGCTGCTGTTTGTCTGATGAATGTTATTTGATGATGGAGTTGCAAGCATCCCGAAGTCAGGGAAATATGCGCCAACATTTTTATAAGTTCCAAGCCTACCGTCATACCAGACATTGAAAGAGGTTTTGGGATTGGCAGTACATCCGTCATAATCGCCTCTGTAACAATTTGTGTTTGCAGGACATGAAGGGTTCGGATAGGTCCAAGATTGTGTTGTGAGCTTTTGATTTGCAGCAAATGTTGTTCCGCCATCGTCTGTATATGTTGCATAAACATTCACGGTATATGCCGCAGGGTTCTCTCTCGTATCATACCATTTAATATACAGCCTTCCTGTTTCCTTTTCGCACCAGATTGCCGGAAACCACTGATCGCTTAGCTGTGGATTAGAATTATCATTAACAGTAATTCTGTTAGACCACGAAGTGCCCTGGTTTGTAGAGTACTGCAAAATTATGTCCGGTTTGTTGCCATTGCCTGCAGGTACATTTGATGCATAAACAAGATAAAGCCTTCCTCTGTATGGACCGTAACTGTTGTCCATTGCAATCATAGGATATGGTCTTGTGCGGCCATTGTTAATCACAAGTCTTCCTGCAGAATTTAATGTTCCTACATATCCGGCTACCGTCAGGCTGGAAACATTTGCCGTAAAGTTTGCACCTCCGTTCGTTGATCTGTGAAAGCTGTAAGTAACATTTTGTGAAGTGCCTGTATTGGTAACATAAATAATGCATCCACCTTGAACAGAGCCGTTTGGTCCAACAGCTATCATTGTTCCCGGAATTGTATTGCTTGAAGAAAAAGTTTGAGTCCAGGTCGCTCCATTGTTTGTGCTTCTCGCGAAATTCCCCGGAGTGATTGCGGCATAAAGGTAATTGGAATACGGACCGCCGGTTTGATCGGCTGCTAAAGTATTCCGGTCATTTCCTGAAACAGAAAGTACGGCAGCTCCATAAGTCTGACCTCCGTTTGTTGATTTGTAAACATATTGACCGCTGACACCGGAACCGTAAATTAAATTTCCAAGACTATCCCAAGCAGACCATGGATCACAGCAAATTGAAGAATGATATGACGGGTTACTGTTTGTCCAGTCATAACCGTTAGAAGTGTAATACGCATTCTGGCCGGTTGATGAATTGTTAACTCCGAATTGCATCTGCTGCGGATTTCGAGGATTTGAAACAAGCATCTGCTCGGCAAAATCAATTCCAATTTCAAAATTATCAAATCCGTTTGCGTCGGTAATGATGTCAAGATCATCGTCAGTTTTGTCAACGACGTGTGACAGTGCTTCTCTCGTCGGACGATCAATATAAGGATCATTCTCGTCATAATTAAACATCTTTTCGTTGACGAGCATTGCAGCTCTTTGCCCCTGAAAAAGTTCAGTGCCGGCAATCGTTAAAATAATCAGGACAATTAAACCTGTAATGCCCTTTCGTAAAGAGTTTCTCTTCTTCATACACAGATTGTTTAGATTAAATAAGGATAAGCTATTACAAATATGGATGTTCAAAATACTCAAAGATAGTATGAGAATAAATGTTAATTCGGAGATGACCGTTGATGATCTTATAAGAATCACCCACCCAAACTGGGGTTTGGTTGGAGGTGTAGGATGAACCCTATTTTGCAGCAGTGCTTTAGTTCTCTGAATCTGTTCACGCAGGATTAAATTTACAGTAGTCTTTTAGAAATGTGATTTGCAAATTATCATAATAGTTTTGCGAAAACGAGATGACGAGAATCCTTTTTATTGTGATAGTTCTTATTTGCATATCGAATTGTTTTTCGTATGCCTCATGGATACGGGTATTAAGTCCCGTAAACTCGACTCTGCGCAATTGTATAATGACTGATGAGTTTAATGCCTGGGCGGCGGGAGACAACGGTGTAATTATATATTCTTCCGATGGAGGAAATTCCTTCGTCGTGCAAAATAATCCCGTCAATTATTATATCAATGATATTTTCTTCATCAATAATCGTCTTGGATGGATAGTGTCAAATGAGTTTATTCCGGGAGGCAGCACTATTATCAAAACAACAAACGGTGGGGTTAACTGGATTGCAGAGAGATTTTCCGACACAACAAAAATTTTCCGAACCGTATATTTCCTTGATTCTTTGACCGGCTTTCTCGGCGGTTTCGGCGGAGCATTATATAAAACTTCCGACGCAGGTAATTCATGGCATGAAATGGAGATAGATTCAAATGAGTTTTCATCATTTCCCATTTCACGATTTGAATTTGCAAACGGAAATCTCGGATTTGCATGCGGCGGCATAATGGACGTTGCGGGTGTTGTATGGAAAACAACGGACGGCGGTATTCATTGGCACGGCGACAGTTACTCTCCGGAGCCTTTCTTTGATTTGCATGTTTTCAATCAGAGTAAAGCTATCGTTGTCGGTGGCGACTTTGAATACGGAGTTCAGAATACAATTACAACTAACGGAGGATTAAGCTGGAATTACCACTCGCTCGGCTTGTTTGGACAGGCGTATTCAATTAGTTTCAGAACTCCCGTTGAAGCATGGATGGCATTGGGTTACGCCGAAACATGGGCTGTTACTCATGATTCCGGAAATAGCTGGATCACAATTCCGGTTACTGACAGTTCGGATATCTACTCGGTTGATTTTGCAGATTCGCTGCATGGAATTGCTGTCGGACTGGACGGGGTCATTTTAAAATATACCAATGCTCCATTAGGCATTATAAACACCGAAGAAAATATGCCTGTGGAATTTATACTGCATCAGAATTTTCCAAACCCGTTTAATTCTGAAACAATCATCAGCTACGAAATTCATCAAGCCGGGTTTGTAAATATTAGTATCTACGATATTTCCGGAAAACTCATTTCATTGCTGGGAAATGGTTACAGGACTCCCGGTAAATATGATATGCGAATCAATGCGAAGGACCTCGCTGCCGGAATTTATATCTGCAGGCTTGTTGTCAATGAAAGGAAATCATTGGTTGTGAAGATGCTCCTGATAAAGTAAGCATGAGTCTGCGCTCATTGAATTTCTTATTCCAGGAAATCGAAATCTGCATGATGAGCATGTTGAACATTACTTCTATCACATTATTATATTCTAACTCTGAATCTCTGCCCGCAGGAAGTCAGACTATAATTTGAAATTGAAGGATTGTTCAAAACGAACTATTTTAGAAAATACTAAAATCCCTAAAGAACATGTTTCATGAAACGCCTCTATTTCTTCTTTTAATAGTAAACTTCGTAATTTTTTTGATTCCGATTTCCATTGGATTCTTTTTCGGCAACAAAAATTTTAAAAAACGAAAAGAAGAAGACAGAAGCCTTGGCGCAATAGTTACGGCACAAATTGGATTGGTTGCGTTTATCATTGCTTTCATCTTCGGCATGACCGCTTCGAGGTTCGATACCAGAAGAACAAGTTTGATCGAAGAATCCAATTCAATTGGCACCACATATCTTCGGACTGATTTGCTGCCTGATCCGCAGAGAAGTCAGCTAAAGCATCTCCTCAAGACTTATGTAAATACATACATGGAAGTATATCGTGATCAGTCAAAGCTTGAAGAGAGTGCGCCCAAAGCGGGAAAAGTGATTGATAGTTGTTGGAAGATTGGGTCGGCTTACTTTTTTGAACATCCCGACCAGGAGGCAGCGAACTCATTTATTCAAGCTCTGAATAATACGATAGACCTGCATTCAAAACGTGTAACTGTATTAGTTCACCTTAGCCTGCCACAGAGTGTATGGGTTACTTTGTATTCACTTGCGATGCTTTCAATGCTGCTGACGGGATTTCATCTTGGTCTAAGCGGATTAAAACTTGGTATTCCTGTAGCGGTTCTCGTCCTCACATTTGCACTGATGATCACTATGATTGCAGACCTTGACGGAACCAAATCGGGACTTTTTAAAACAAGCGCACAGCCATTTATTGAATTGGAAACTAAAATAAATTCAGAGGTGAAATGATTATCGGCGAGAATTTCGAAACAAGAATTCTATACTACACGCTACTTCTTAATCCTGACAATTAACCTGCAACCGACGTGACAGGTGGAAGTATCAACAGGTTGCGCCATGCGGGCTGCGGGTCTGTATCGTCTGCAGTAATTAGGAGCGCATAAATACGATCCGCCCTTCATTACCCTTCTTGGAATGAAAATGTCGGGGCTTCTCGGGTCATAACTGCCTTCGGCAATTCCCCCTCGCGGATTACTTGCGCAACAGGTCTGTGCATTGTTTTTATGATACTGATAAAAGTCTGTGGTCCATTCCCAAACATTTCCGATTATATCATACAGTCCGTAGCCATTCGGAGGATAACTTCCAACCGGAGCTATCAATTCAAAACCGTCATCAAGTGTATTTTCAATTGGAAAATCTCCCTGCCATGTATTTGCTGCAGGTTTACTTTCAGGATAAAGTTCATTTCCCCATGCGAATTCCGCTCCTTCAATTCCTCCGCGAGCAGCAAATTCCCATTCTGCTTCCGTAGGAATATCCTTGCCTGCCCATTTTGCATAAGCTTCAACATCAGTATATGCCAGATGAACAACAGGAAAATTGTCTTTGCCTTCAATGTTTGATTCCGGACCGAATGGATGCATCCAGTTTGCTCCCTGAATGTATGCCCACCAATTATAATGATTGCTTAAATCAACACTGCGCTGCGGTTTGCTGAATACTACCGATGCGGGAATAAGCATTTCCGGAAGAGCTCCCGGATAATCGTCCGGATTCGGAGGAAGTTCACAGAAAGTCACATATCCGGTTTCATCAACAAATTTTCTGAACTCGCCATTTGTTAGTTCATACTTATCCATCCAGAATCCGTCAACCGTTACTTTGTGTGCCGGAGCTTCTTCTTCGTAATGATTGTCCGATCCCATTGTATATGTACCTCCGGGAATCCATACCATGTCCTTAAATGGCGGCTCTGCACCTTTGTTACCTGAAATTTTTTCACCAATCTTTTCAGACATATTTATATTGAAATTTGTATTTTCAAAATACCGAATAAATTAGAAATTATAAATTATAAACAGGCAGTACACTGTCAAAACTTGTCAAAGAATCTTTCCAGAATCACCGGGTATCGTTCACATCAGATTACACTCAATACATTAAGGAATAACAGATGTTACAAAATTGAATCCGTTGTTATATGCAATCAGCAAATCGGACAAATCAATATTCCTATCACCGTCAACATCCGTTTGCCTGTATCCTGAAAGGAATTCTGATGCGTCATTAAATATCAATGTAATGTCGGTCAAATCAACCAATCCATCCCTGTTGATATCACTTCCGAATATGCACCACAAGTCACCGATCTGGACCATGTTGTTTCCGAATGCTCTTGAGGAATCCTCGGTAAAGTCATACTGCGTGTTTTCAATCTGGGAAAATGAAATCGGATTCCGGCTGTATGTTTCTATGGAATTTCTTTGAATGACATCAAGATAATAATTTCCCTGTGGCGCATTATAAAATTTCAATGAAGACTCAAAAGTAACTGAATCAATAACACCGGTTGCAGAATCAACAGACTCAAAAGGCGCAACGGAATTTTTCAGATAAGCTTTGATTGTATCTTTTGAATTGAGCCTTGATGTGTTGATATTATAAAATCCTTGAGGAATAACCTTAACATTTATGAGCGATGGATTTTTCTTCAAGCCTACCCATGCCTGATATTCCTCATTCTGATTATCAAACCAGGATGCCCATATATAATTTCCCGCCGATGCAATTCCCGCGGATGATCCGACATACCAGGGTATTCCGAACAGCCGCTTATCTGCAGACAGTGCTTTAATCTTAAACTTGTGATTAGACAATAACTGATGAGTGAAACTCGTACCGCCATTTACTGATTGTGACATAAACACCTGGAATGAATCATTGGCAGGAGAATTTCTTGAATCATAATACGAAATGTTTACGTTTCCCGTCTTATCCACATTGATCGCCGGGAAGAATTGATACTTCAGAATTCCTGAAATGCTTTCATTGACAAGGAACTTCGCCGACCATGTCTGACCATTATCAGTCGAACGATGAATTACAATATCGCAGTTATCCAGCGCCGGAGAATTTGCGTCGCTTTTTTCGGAACCTGCAATATACAACCACCCGTCTCTGGGACCTCCGGAATTATCAACTGCAATAACGGGTAAACCATTGAGCTTCACCGAATTAAGACTGAATCTGAAATCATAAGGGACAGGATAAACCGGGAATGCCGAATCCGTAGAATCCCATGTCTGACCTCCATCGGTTGAAATCGCCAGACCGACCGACTGCGGCGTTGACGGCATATATGGCCATGAAACAAAAATTGTTCCGCTTGAATTAACTGCAATAGACGCGCCTACTCTGGAGTTAGATGCCGGCGGACTTATTTTCTTAATGTTGCTCCAGGCAGCCCCGTGATTTGTTGTATATGAAAAATGAATTCCGCTTTGTTCACTGTAAACTATGTATGACCTGCCATAGTATGGACTCAAAGGTGAGTTGTCAGATGTAATTGTACACTTATCTGCTGCCACAACACCGGGGACATAAACTGTCGGCGACCAGTACAAGCCATTGTTGGTAGAATAGCTTACACCTGTCTTTAATCCGCTGCCGT
Source organism: Ignavibacteria bacterium (assembly GCA_039810605.1). Classification (GTDB taxonomy): domain Bacteria; phylum Bacteroidota; class Ignavibacteria; order Tepidaquicellales; family Tepidaquicellaceae; genus JAGPCH01. Next base: position 28,570 of record JBDHXH010000010.1, read on the forward strand.
TTATATTGTTTGTCGGGGCAATGTATGTTACTATGAATGTACCGTCCTTGTCAATCGTTACGGCAGGATTTCCGACGGTGGAAATTATTGCATTTTGTTGTGTCTTTATTGCGTTCTTTCCCGACCAGTTTGCTCCGCCGTTTGTTGAAACGTATGCGCCGGTAGTATATCCGCCGGGATAAATATCCGTTACTGCCGTGCAAACAATTATGAAAGGATTGACCGGGCTAACGGCAATGTCAGTCTCAACCTGCAGCACCGTGTCTGACAATACTTTAGTGTTGATTCCTTCAGGAAGACTTTGTGTAACGGATTCGCCCGCAAAGCAAAGGATTGAAGATGAAACTGCAATCGCTTGAAGAATTGATTTCATTTGACAAATGAAATTTAGTTACAAAGAAATTTGAAATTAATGCTTTGGGGTATTGCAAGTTCTTCAATAGTTAAAGAAGAAACTTACTGTCTTTGGGGTATTGCAAGTTCTTCAATAGTTAAAGAAGAAACTTACTGTCTTTGGGGTATTGTAAGTTCTTCAATAGTTAAAGAAGAAACTTACTGTTTTTGGAAATTTACTTTCCGGGAAATCTTTTTGGGGAATTTTTTTTGGGGAAAACTTTTTACGAATTACAGGGGTAAAAAATTTATTGCAAGTTAGTATGAAAAATATTAAATAGCAATATTAGTTTTGATTAGTTCATGCATTTCAAAATTTAGTTAAATTGAATACAGACTAAGCTAATCATTAAAACAAAAAGAACCAATGAAGCGCATTTTCATATTAGCAGTTTGTATGATTTGTATTAACAATGCTGCACATTCGCAACAGTTGAATTTTAACGACAAGATATTTAACGGAAGGCTCACGGAAATCACACCGCCAGATGTTGATAGAATGCCAAAGGTTTTTGATGAAACAATCAGGTTTTCCGGAGACAAAGTTTTCAGCCACTTTCTGAAGAATTTTTCCGTTGACGAGTGCCCATATTACATGGAAGTAGATGGAAGGCGAGCAGTCGCTGTAGATGTCTGGATTATGAAATTCAGCGCAGAAGGAATGAAAGACGGAAAGAAGGTGAGTATCGAATTCTCCGGAGATGTTATGGCGCATGATACTTTTTCGGGTGAGCTTACGATAAAATATCCGGACAACAGCGAGGAAAAATATCTGCTTGAGGCTAAGGCAGTATAGCATTTCCAATCAAGATAAAACATTTCCCATAGTTGCCTTCGGCGCACCGCAATCCTGCGACCTTTATATAGCAACAGTGGCAAGCGGTTTCGATTCCTAATGAAATTGTTTTTATGAACTATACAAATTATTTTAGAAAACTTTTAATCAAAAATTCTGAAAAATGAAAAAGATTTTGCCGGTTATTTTGTTTCTATTTCTGTCAGGTCTCGGATTTTTGCTCTCATCCTGCAGCAAGGATTCTTCAAATGAAATACTCATAGGGGAGTTTGAATCTCTGACAGGGAGTGAAGCGACTTTCGGACAGTCTTCCCATAACGGACTGATGCTTGCGGTTGAAGAGATCAACAGCTCCGGCGGTTTGCTCGGCAAAAAAGTAAAATTGATAACGGAGGATAATCAGGGAAAGCCATCGGAAACACAGACTGTTGTGCAAAAGTTAATTAACCGCGACAAGGTTGTTGCAATAATCGGTGAAGTCGCATCATCCAGAAGCAAAGCCGGCGCTCCGATTTGCCAGGCTGCAAAAATTCCCATGATTACTCCCGCATCCACAAATCCGGAAGTAACAACAATCGGCGACTATATTTTCAGAGTTTGTTTTATTGATCCGTTTCAGGCGACTGTCATGAGCAAGTTTGCAATCAACTCGATGAAGGTAAAAAAAGTAGCTCTCCTTATTGATCAGAAAAATGCTTATTCAACGGGACTTGCAGATAATTTCAAGAATGTATTTACAAGCATGGGAGGAGAGATTGTCGAGGAGCAAAAATATTCCGCAGGAGATAAAGATTTCAAAGCCCAGCTCACGGCGATTAAGGCAAAGAATCCGGAGGCAATTTTCATACCCGGATATTATACCGATGTCAATCTTATTGCAATACAGGCAAGAGAGATTGGCATTACCGTTCCTCTCTTCGGCAGTGACGGCTGGGAATCCGAAAAACTTACGGAAGGAAAAGCAAAAGATGCGCTTGAAGGAAGTTTCTTCTCGACACATGTCTCGTCAGATGATCCGTCACCGAAAGTTCAGGATTTTATAAAAAAGTATAAAGCTCAATATAATAAAGAGCCTGACGCAATGAGTTTCCTTGCTTATGATGCGGGGATGATATTGTTTGCGGCAATCAAAAAAGCCGGTTCAACGGAAGGGGATAAGATCAGGAATGAACTTGCGAAGACTAAGGATTTCCCCGGCGTTACAGGGTTGATCACAATCAATGATCAGCGCAATGCGGTCAAACCGGCTGTCGTCCTTGAGATCAAAAATGGAAAATTTGTTTACAAAGAAACTATTGCTCCTTAATAGAGTTATGTTTTTTTCGGAGAAATAAATTTTATCGAAAGTCCCGACTTCAGAGCCAAGGACTCCTGTTATTCAAAAAAATTTTCAACATTGTTTCATCACTCTGAATTTTTGAAACATTGGAACTCACATTTTGAAATTTAAAGAATTTCCAATTTCTTAATATCTAATTCCAGACACCAAGGGTACTTGTCCGAATTTATACAGCAGATCATAAACGGTTTATCTTTAGGAAGCATATATGCGCTGATTGCGCTCGGCTATACAATGGTTTACGGAATTTTGAAATTCATAAACTTTGCGCATGGCGAGATATTCATGCTTGGTGCGTTTATGGGATTCTATCTCGCGAAATTATTCGGAGTAGATTCGCCTTCGGTTACAATGGCATTGGTTATCATGATTCTTGCGATGACGGGTACTGCACTTGTGGGAGTCATAATTGAAAAACTCGCTTACAAACCTCTTCGAAATTCTTCAAAGCTTACGGTGCTTATCACTGCGATTGGCGTATCACTTTTTTTGCAGTATTCCGGCCAGCTTGTCTTCGGTGCAGATCCTAAATCATTTCCGACGATAATCGAAAATTTCAGCTTTAATATTTTCGGAGCAACGATCGGCTCAAATCAAATCGTTGTATTGGTTGTAACATTAATACTAATGTTCCTGCTGCGTATTATTGTTATGAACACAAAGATGGGAACAGCAATCAGAGCCGTCTCAAATAATCTTACAGCCGCGTCTCTTATGGGAATCAACATTAATAATGTTATTTCTTTTACATTCGTGATCGGCTCTTCGCTAGCAGGCGCTGCCGGAATACTTTACAGTATTAATTATCCCAGTATTGACCCGCTCATGGGTTTACTTCCGGGACTCAAAGCCTTCATTGCAGCCGTGCTTGGCGGCATAGGAAATTTTCCGGGAGCCTTTGCGGGAGGAATCATAATCGGATTGGTAGAGACCCTGACAGTTGGTTATATCTCTCCGACTTACAGAGACGCTATAGCTTTTGGAATTTTAATTGTCATTCTTCTTGTAAGACCAACCGGCTTGTTCGGGAAACGAGATATTGAAAAGGTGTGAAATCATTGTCTGCAATTTTGGCTTACGCTCCCCGGAGTTTTTAGATCACTGACCTCATGCATGAATCCTGGTTAAGACCCGCGCATAAGGTTCAATTATATCAAGATCCGACTTTAAAATCCAAACCCGTCATTGCCCTGATTGTCATTTACTCTTCTCCGTTTCTTATCCTGAAGTTTGCTGTCATTTCCGAATCTGTAAGTTGCCGTAACAAATAATGAGCGGGTATCTCTCTTCCTGTAAAATGATTCATCGAAGCCTTGCGTGTTATTCAGCTTCACGTCAAACTTAAGTGTATTGAAAAGATCGCTGACTCTCAAGCCAAGTGTCAAACGTTTCTCAAAGAAATCTCTGTTGAGCGAAACATCCATTGACTGAAACGGCTCAAGAACTCCCTGCGCAAAGACATTCCTACCTGAATAAAAATAAGTAACGCCTAAGTTGGCAATCTCGGGAAGGAGAATATTTGCAGAAAGTCTTCCGTTCCACGTATAGTTCTCATTCTTGTAAGTCGAATCGAGATTCGTTGCATCAATGACATTCTTATAATAGCTTATACTTCCGTTAAGGTTAATGAATTCAAATGGCTTTGAATTCAGCACAAGTTCTGCTCCGTAGTTTTCAGTCATTCCGTAATTTTCAAAAGTAAGCAGCGCTTTGTTTGAATCAATCAACTGTCTTGTTCTCGACAACTGATCTTTCGTATGAGAATAAAACAGCGAAGGATTAATTGTCGTTGTTTCAAAATATTTAAGGAATCCCAGTTCGATCGAGTTTACATACTCCGGCTTTAGATTCGGATTCCCTGCGAAATAATTAAAAGGATCGAATGCGGTAACAAACGGGTTGAGCATTTGAATTTGAGGCCTGTTAATTCTTCTTGAGTATGAGAGCTGAAATTCTTGAGTCTCGCCGATCTTCTGCGACAAATGAAGTGTTGGAAACAAATCAAAGTAGTTCTGCTTTGTAATGTCGCCGGTATTTTTTAAATCTCCGTTTGTATTTGTCTGCTCGGCTCTGACACCTGCTTTAAAGCTAAATTTACCGATGCTCATATCGTAAGTTGCATAAGCAGCATTGATGTTTTCTTTGTAGGAATAATCATTCGACTGGCTTGTATCATTAATGTAACTATTTGTTGCATAGTCAAAATTTTCTACTCGGTAATTTTTATTATTATCTCTTAGGATAACTTTAAATCCGGTTTCAATTTTAGAATCCTTAGAAAGCGGATGAACATAATCAAGCGATGCGTTTCCATCGTTGGTCTTGTCATCAGTCAGACGATGCTCGAGATCGGGATTTATTCCCGAGGGAAAGATATAATTTTGTGTCGTATTGTTTACGGAGTTGTCATTTAGTTGAGTGAAAACAATTTCGGCGCTCAACGACTTAAGGGGATTCTTGTATTTCCTGTAATAGTTCAATGACATGTCAATAGTATATCCATCGGTATTGTCATTTGTAATGAAATCATATTGTGAAATCATTTGACCTGAATTGGAATTCAGAGTTAATGCTGTCGAGTTATCAGTTCTCTTCCTTTCACGGCTGTTGTAATTGATCATGTAGCTTAATGAACTCATTTCAGAAAGGTTATAATCAAATCCTCCCTTTAAGAAGTGACTTGTATTTCTTGTGCTGCCTTCAGCGTTTTGCGTATAGGAAGAGTTGTTGGAGAAAACTTCACGAGAGTTACTTCCGTCAATAAAATAATTGTAAAGTCTGTAATCATAACTTCCAAAGAAGTTTACTTTATTCTTGCGGAAGTTCATGTTGAGCGATCCGTTGTATTTATCCTTCGAACCTGCGTTAAGGATCAGGCTGCCGTTATATCCGAGTCCTTCTCTTTTCTTGAGTTTGATATTTATAATACCTGCGGAATTTTCAGCTTCATACTTTGCGGAAGGATTTGTGATTAGCTCGACCGATTCAATAAGATTCGAGGGAATCTGATCAAGCACGGAGTTCCTGTTCTCCGGATTGTTAAGTCCGAATGGCTTTCCGTCAACAAGGATCTTGACATTTTCATTTCCGCGCAAGCTGATGTTACCATCTGCGTCAACGGAAACAGAAGGAATATTTTTGAGCACATCAACAGCCGAGCCGCCCTGCACATTCATTCCCTGTTCCACATTGAAAATTTTCTTGTCTTCCCGAAATTCAACCGCACTTCTTTCAGCTTCGACATCTATCTCATCGGTTGTGGTTTCTCCGGATGCAATAAAGACGGGATCCAGCTTTACTTCGGAATTGGCTTTGTCAACCAAAATTCCTCTGACTATGGATTTACTGTATCCGATAATGCTCACACGCAAGTTATATTTCCCATAAGGAACATCGCTTAGAGAAAATTTTCCATTTTGATCTGTTTCCGTTCCCGCTGTCACAGTTGAATCTTTTGAAGAGAAAAGTGTAACTGACGCAGCTTCAACGGGGGATTTTGTATTCTTGTCAAATATGCTTCCCGAAATCCTTCCTGATTGCGCTGATACAATGTTATTTAACAGAAACAGCAGTATGAAGCAATTAAATTGGAACAGTATTTTCATGGTTTGTTCAAGTTTTTTAGTTTGATACGCAGATGCAAAGGTAAAAGTTATTCAACAAAATGAAATCGTTTCGTCAGAAGAGACGACGATTTATTTTTAGGGACGGAACAGAAATACAGGGGGTTTCAAAAGTGTCATGAAAATCTTTCAACAAAAAATTTTCAAGCTGACTGGTCCTCTCGCTCCTTCTTCCTTCTGATGAAGTCTGATATATATAACAGTAAAGCAAACAGCGTGAATATTGCCATTATTATTACGATCAAATTGCTCCGCAGGAATCCCGTAACAAGAAATACAACGCCTGAAACCAGGGTAAGTATAACGGCAGCATGGGCAGCAGTCCTGTTTTCATTCTTTGTAGGGAAAGCAAGGAAGATAAGGACGATGCCAACTGCAGGAGCTATAAGCGCGGTCGGGCTCGATGACACAATGTATCCGTATATCCCCAGCGCAATCAGGACGACACCGTTTGCAATCATTATTCTGTAAATGTTCATATCAGGATTTTAGCAAAATTACTCCGATTCATTAAATAATACAAACTAAAACCGAAATGAAACCATTGATCAAATTTGATCTGAAACAAAAAGTATTCTAACTTGACAGAATTGTATTTTTGCCTTATTTTATAAGGTAAAAATTGTAATAAACCTAAATAGTTAAGGACATTATAACTCATCAAAAAAATCCCGAGGATCTGAAGCTCGATGAAATTGATTTCATTCTGCTGAATCAACTCCAGAAAAATGCACAGATAAAGAAGAACGAGCTCGCGGAAATAGTCGGACTTTCTTTACCATCAACCATAGACAGAATCGCGAGGTTAGAATCACACGGTTATATCAAGTCTTATGCAGCAGTTTTGAATCACAAGAAACTTAAGCACGACATTACATGCTTCATATTTGTAATCAGCGAGTCTTCAAAACATTACAAGGAATTCATTGAGCATTGCCTGAAGGCAAAAGAAGTACTTGAATGCCATTCAATTACGGGGGACGGCTCCCACATTCTCAAAATCAGAACCGAGAATACAACGACTCTTGAGAAACTACTTTCAAAGATACAGTCATGGCCGGGAGTAAAGTCAACCAAAACAAGCATTGTACTGACTTCGCATAAAGAAACTGCAGAAATTAATATCTAATTAACAAATTAAGAATTTAAATCAAATAAAAAAAATCTATGTCAGAGAAAACAACTATCGAAGAGCAGAAAGACAAACTCAAGAGAATCAATGATGTCTTTAAGCTAATGAAGGAAAAGGAAATCAAAATGATTGACCTTAGATTTACCGACCTTCCCGGTCAATGGCAGCATCTTTCAATTCCTGTATCTAAAATTTCCGAATCAACATTTTACGAGGGCATTGGCTTCGACGGTTCCTCAATACGGGGATGGAAATCAATTAATGAATCAGACATGCTTGCCATTCCTGATCCGACAACGGCAAATGTTGACCCTTTCATGAACGTAAAGACAATGAGTCTTATCTGCAATGTGTATGAACCTGAATCAAAAAAGATCTACGAAATGGATCCGAGAAATATTGCAAAGAAAGCGATTGATTATTTGAAGTCAACCGGAATTGCAGACACAGCTTATTTCGGACCCGAAGCGGAATTTTTTATTCTGGATCATGTCGCATATAACATCAACGAGTATTCGAGCTGGTACAGAGTTGACTCCATAGAGGGATTCTGGAATACAGGAAGTGAAAAGGAAATGAACCTCGGGCATAAGATCAGACTGAAAGAGGGTTACTTTCCCGTGCCTCCTTCTGATGCGACCAATGACATTCGAAGTATGATGGTTGAGAATCTGATAGGCGTGGGAATAGATGTTGAGATGCATCATCATGAAGTTTCTACAGGCGGTCAATCTGAAATTGATTTCAAATATTGTCCCATGCTTGAGTGCTGCGACAGTCTTCAGATGTTCAAGTATATTGTAAAAAATACTGCACGTTCCATGGGAAAGACCGCAACATTTATGCCTAAGCCAATTTTCGGTGATAACGGGAGCGGTATGCACACTCACGTAAGTCTATGGAAAGATGGTCAGCCACTTTTCAGCGGGGACAAGTATGCAGGACTTAGCGAACTCGCTCTTTATTTTATCGGTGGTCTGATAAAACATGCTCCTTCAATTCTTGCATTTACAAATCCAACTACGAATTCATACAAGAGACTTGTGCCCGGTTATGAAGCTCCCGTGAATCTAGCATATTCAAAAAGTAATCGAAGCGCAGCGATCAGAATTCCCATGTATTCGGATAATCCGAAAGCAAAGCGGGTTGAATTCAGATGCCCGGACGGAACGGCAAATCCCTATCTTGGATTTTCCGCAATCCTGCTCGCCGGTATAGACGGAATTCTAAATAAAATAAATCCCGGCGATCCGCTCGATAAAGACATATTCCATCTCGATGAAAAAGAATTAAAAAAGATTCCGCACGCACCGGAAGATCTTACAAATGCTCTTCACAAACTTGAAGAAGATAACGATTACCTCAAACAAGGCGATGTATTTTCCGATAGAATAATTGAAACGTGGGTTGACTATAAGATGAAAAAAGAAGTGAAGGAAGTTCAGCTTAGACCGCATCCGTATGAGTTCCATTTGTACTATGAAGTATAGATTGTGTTGACTGCTTTGGATGTGGAGGGCAAAAGGAACCGATTGAGGATTTTGTTGTAGTAAGAGAAAATTAAAAATCACTATCATGAAAACTCAAATGTTTCTCTTAGTCCTCTTTTTCCTGATTGCTGTTCAGGGATGTTCTTTGAAAAATAAGGATCGGAATCTTTCGAATGAAAGCAAGCCAAATGAAATGCAGATGACCGGAGTCACAAGCACATCAGTTGATGACGGGAAAAAGAAAGATATATTCATGCAACAGGTTGAACCAAATCATTCAGCTCTCAACAGGATGGTTATCAAGAGAGGCACGATCAACATCGAGATAGAAAGGTTTTCGGATGCCGAAAAGACAATAACGGACGAAGTTTCAAAAGCGCATGGATTCATTACTAACACAAGTTCTTCCGTAAATGCAACAGGGAAGAAACAGGGAACAATTGAAGTAAGAGTGCCTGCAGAAAATTATGATTCATTTGTATCGTCACTCAATGCTGTCGGGAAAGTTATGTCGCAAAATATTTCCGGAAATGATGTCACCGAAGAGTACATTGATCTTGAGGCAAGACAATTGACTCAACGCGAACTTGAAAAGAGATTGCTGAATCTGCTTAGTGAAAGAACAGCTAAACTTACTGATGTAGTTGAAGTTGAGCAGAAACTTTCTGAAGTGAGACAGAGCATCGAAGCCGCAGAAGGGAGATTACGTTACCTCAAGAATCAATCCGAATTCTCTACGCTTGCGATTTCGCTTTTCGAACCTTCGCTTATTCATACTTCAAGCGGCGGAGGATTTTTTTACGAAGTGGGAGAAGCATTCAGAAGAGGCATCACAGGATTTACGGAAGTGTTAACGGCTCTGATTACATTTGTAATTTCAATTTTGCCGGTATTAATATTGCTCGCGGCAGCAGTTGTGATTATAAAAAAATTCGTGTCAAACATAAGGAAGAAGAGACAGCAATTGCAAGTCAGCTCCCGATGATCACTTGAAAGACTATGTACACGACAAAACTTTTCAAACAAAAACAAAAATCTGATCCGAGATTAGAAGAATCTCCCACCCTAACTGGGGTTTGGATGGGAGGTGTATATAAGAAGAGACAATTGCAAGTTAGCTCCTGATGATCACTTGAAAGACTTGAAAGAGTGGTATGAATTTTATCCTTAATAATCTAAGGGTGATGTGATAGTTTGATTCCATGAATAAGTTCAGAGGCAGAAGTACGCAATCCAATATTCCAAACAGATTTGAAAAAATTTATCTTGATCTCTCCGACTGTGAAGATGAAAGTTATTTTGACAGCGGAGAAGATCCGGATAAAATCCCCACTGTTTATTACAATGATTATTCCAGGTCTGTACTTGCTCGAAATGAAAGTCCCGATCTGGGTCACGAATACAGCATCAATCCTTACAGAGGATGCGAGCATGGCTGTATTTATTGTTATGCAAGACCAACGCATGAGTACCTTGGTTTTTCTTCCGGTCTTGATTTTGAAACGAAGATAATGGTAAAGAAAGATGCGCCGAAATTGTTGGAAGATGCGTTCAGGAAAAAGAGCTGGAAGCCGCAGACTGTTCTGCTGTCCGGTAACACTGACTGCTATCAGCCCATTGAAAGGAAACTTAAAATAACGAGACAGATACTCGAAGTCTTTCTCAAATACAGAAATCCTGTTGCCATAATAACGAAGAATGCTTTGCTTCTTCGCGACATGGACATACTCAAAGAGCTTGCAAAGTTGAACCTTGTCAGAACCGTAATTTCCATGACATCATTAAGAAGAGAGATTCAAAGGAGAATGGAGCCGAGAACTTCATCACCGGAGATGCGCCTCAATGCAATTAGCGAATTATCTGCAAATGGAATTCCGATAGGGATAAATGTTGCGCCGATAATTCCCGGACTTACAGACGAAGAAATGCCGATGATTTTAAAATCGGCGGCACATTGCGGCGCAACATACGCAGGGAAGATTTTGCTGCGGCTGCCATTTGCGGTTAAGGAAATTTTTGTCGAATGGATAAAAAAAGAATTTCCCGAAAGAGCAAACAAAGTCATCAACAGAGTGAGGGAAATGAGAGGAGGCGAATTGTATAATAATGAATTCGGAAAGAGAATGAGAGGCGAAGGTCAATGGGCAGAAACGTTTGACAAAATGTTTCATACCACATGCAGGGTTTATGGTTTAAATAATAATGTTGTCAATATGAGCACAGATTTGTTTTTAAGAAATGTTGACGATCAGCAGGAACTATTCGGTTGATTTGAAACTCTTACCGAGTGATTGTTAATGAGCAAATGTTTGCGGAGTTCAGAGCATAAATCAATTTCATTAAGAATGACTGTTTAATATATTGAAGAAAAAATTTCATGCCACTTACAGTTTATTTAAATTCATTCAGTTACAAAAAATCCGGAATACCGGAAGACACAACCGGTCATGGCGGGGGATTCGTTTTTGATTGTCGCTTTATTTATAATCCCGGGAGGCATGAAGAATTCAAATCTCTTTGCGGTTACGACAAGGAAGTCGTAGAATTCCTCGATTCACAGGATATTATGCAAAAATTTCTAAAAGATGTTTACGACATCATTGATCCTGCAATTGAAAACTACATAGAAAGAAATTTCACCGATCTCATGATTTCATTCGGATGCACAGGAGGACAGCACAGATCTGTTTACGCCGTTGAGATGACAAAGAAACACATCGAAGAAAAATTCAAAAATGTAACTGTGAAATTAAGTCACATTGAATTAGAAAAAAATTTCATTTCAAAATGAAATAGCTTCCGAATAATCCCTCCGTGGAAAAAGAAAAAATAGAGCAAAGGACTTTTCGTCTTCATCTTGTATCGCAGGTCTTCATGGGATTGTCCTTCGGCACAATCATGTTGCAGGACGTCATATTGAAGAAATCACTTGATGCTTCTGATTTTGAGGTAACAATGTTGATCTTTCTGACAAGCTCTGCGTTCCTGTTCTCAATTTATGGCACGGAAATAATTTATAGGTCCCATAATCAGTCGGGAACAGTAATTCGATTAGCAATCTTCAGCAGATTCTTTCTGCTAATAATCCCGCTTTTTGAAACTCCTTACTTTTTCATTTTCTGCATTGCAGCAATGAGCTACACTGATTCATTGATCAAGCCCGCATGGAATACTGTTTTTAAGCACAACTACAGCGACTCGCGGCGAAGTGTTCTGTATTCCTATGCATCGAGCGTGTTTACTGTTTTTCTTCTGATTGTTACTACTCTCATGGGTTACCTGCTTGACATCAATTACAGATTCTATAAAATATTATATCCGATAGCGGGTGTCTTCGACATTTTAGCATATATAAATCTAGGAAAGATGTTGCGCATGACAGAAGTGCCGCCCTATAAGTTTGCAGTTAGGTCTGCAAGGAACTTTTCTTTGCCGCTCTTGAAAGACATATTAGTATTGCCTGTAAGGAAACTCCTAAAAATTTTTAAAGAGAATGTCCCATTCAGGAGATTTGAAAGAAATTTTTTCATATACGGTCTTGCATTTATGATTGCAAGTCCGGCTGTTCCGATATTTCTTGTGCAGACTCTTAATCTTGACTACGCTCCGATCTCGATAGCGAGAGGACTCGTATTTTATTCTGCGACAATTCTTTTTACGCCATTGATGGGGAAGGTTCATGGTTCCGGAAATCCGACGAGGTTTTGCGGATACTTATTCCTTGCGCTGATGCTTTATCCTTTGCTCATGATCTTAATAAAATATGCAGGCTATGAATATCATTTCCTTGGAACCGATGTCCTGCTGTACATAACATTCTTTTATTTCGGGGTGGTTATGAGCGGAGTAACCATGTCATGGAACTTAAGTTCAATTTACTATGCGCCTCATTCAGAGGTTGCAAATTACCAGGCTGTTCATATAACGCTCACAGGAGTGAGGGGAATTTTTGCCCCGTTCATCGGATATTTTATTCTGAAGCTTGTCTCCATTGAAGCAACTTTTGTCGTATCGTCCCTAATATTTATGCTGGCGGGCATTATGATGATGCGCGAAAGTAGGCGAAGTGAAATCAAAGATTCAGAGATTGAAAATAAGATTGTCTGAATCGTTTACTTTCGTTCAATGACAACTGCAGTTCCATAGGCGAGAACTTCAGTAACTCCAGACATAACATCATTTGCATCATATCGCATTCCCAGTATTGCGTTCGCGCCGAGTTCTTCTGCGTGCTTCACCATTAATTCAAACGCATCCTGTCGCGCTCTCTCGCAAAGTTCCGTATAGAGAGTAATATTTCCACCGGCAAGAGTCTGAAATGCCGCACCAATATTTTCGAAGAAATTTCTTGACCTTACTACAATGCCTCGGACTACTCCGAGATTTTTTGAAATCCTGCAGCCTTCAAAATCGAAAGCCGTTGTTACAAAAGTTCTGTCCATTTTTAAATTGTTTTATTCAAGTTAAATATTATTTATGAACCTATAAATGCAGAGAAACAATTTGCATATTGTGATCAATTCTAAATCAATTGTAATCAGAAAAGAATCATAGCACATTGTTCATTGTTTCAGCAGGTCAAAACAATTAATTTTATAAGCAGAAATTTTCAAAAAGAATTGGAAAAATCATTCAATAAAATTGATTATCTATGGAAGGTCATATTAAGATACGATTCTTATTACAACTCCATTTCAATTAAATCATCCGTTATTCTTGCCTTTGATCTGTTTTTGTTTACAGGAATACTTACAAAATATCAGGACATACTTCCGTCCGGAAATAGCACTGCGCTTCTGATCATTGCTGCAATACTTCTTGTAATAATTGCAGTGAGTTCTTTGCTTTCGATTTTTTTTACTTTTAAAGTTATATCTCCATATCTGAAATCGCCCATTGATCCGAAGAAATATGTCTCGAACATTTTTTTCGGACATGTGAGTCTTAATGAAGATCATGAAAGTTATTTCGACCGCATCAAGAAAATGGATGAGAATCACGCGCTTGAAGATATTAGTAACCAAACTTTTATTCTCGCTAAGGGTATAAAGACGAAATATAACAATATCAGATACAGCGTTTCCATTATTCTTTTTTCTATCATTCCGTCAATACTGGGACTTGTCGTGATCAAAGTTATTGCTGCGTTTTAGCTTAACCTGTTTTACTGCTTAACTGAATCAGAATATTCCAATCCGGATGAAAATCAAAAAACATGTCATTGTAGTAGGTGCAGGTTTCGGGGGTTTGCAAGCCGTGAAAAAATTATCCCGGTGCAAGGACATTGAGATAACGTTTATTGACAGGACAAACCACCATCTCTTTCAGCCGCTGCTTTATCAGGTGGCGACAGCGGTATTGAGTCCCGCCGATATTGCAATACCGATTCGTTCACTTATGGAAAGACGCGGGAATGTTAAAGTTTTGATGGATGAAGTGACGGGGGTAGATAAAGAAAGGAGTATTTTATATCTGAATGAAAAGGAACTTAAGTATGATTTTCTTGTGCTTGCAATGGGAGCACTCACCGGATATTTTGGTCACAATGAATGGAAGCAATTTACTATAGGGCTGAAGAATCTTACCAATGCACTGATCATAAGGAACAGAATGCTATTCGCTTACGAAATTGCCGAGAGTCATCCTGAAAGATCAAAGGAGCTTCTGAAGTTCATTATAATCGGCGGCGGTCCCACAGGTGTTGAGCTTGCAGGATCCTTTTCGGAGATGGCACATTGGATATTAAGAAAGGATTTCAGAAATATTGACACGTCAAAATCTGAAATTACACTTATAGAAGCCGGCTCGGATCTTCTGCCGACATTTAACAGGGAATTGTCAGTGTACACAAAAAAAGTTCTTCAGAAAAGAGGCGTAAAAGTTATGCTCGATTCCAGAGTTCGGAAGATTGAGGACAATAAAGTTTTTGTGAATACTTTGGACGGGGAAAAAATAATTGAAGGGAATCTGATTATCTGGGCTGCAGGTGTCCAGCCGGTTCCGATTACAACGGAGCTTGATGTAAGTCTTGACAGAGGCAAGCGCGTATATGTAAATAAATTTTGTTCCCTCGACGAGTATCCCAATATTTTCATTATCGGCGATATGGCAGACTTCAGAGACGATGAAGGGAAACCATTGCCGGGAGTGAGTCCGGTAGCAATGCAGCAGGGAAGATACGTTGCAAAGTTTATCATCAATAAGATTGAGAACAAAACGACAGGACCGTTTCATTATTTGAATAAAGGGAATATGGCTACGATAGGCAGAAAACTTGCAGTTGCAGAGTATAAGTCTTTTAAGTTGAAAGGTTTCCTTGGATGGCTTGCATGGCTCTTCGTTCATTTGTACTATATGGTGGGATTCAAAAACAAGATTTCTATACTTATAACCTGGATGTGGAGCTATCTGACTTATGGAGCCGCAGCACGTGTGATACTTAATCCAATCAAACCGGATCTAACAAGCGACGAAGATTAAACATTTACACTTTTGCACATTGAAAAAAGAATCTGATAAGAAATTTTATTGCTACAGGCTACGGCTCTTTCCTCAATATTTTGACAGTGACAACTGGACAGAAAAGGAAAGAGAACTCATTGGAGTTCATTTCAATTACCTGAAGGATTTGCTCGAAAAAAAGATACTGTTTATGGCAGGCAGAACCGTGAACGAGCCAATGTCTGATGAAGATTTCGGCGTTGCAATCTTTCAGGCGGAATCAGAAAGTGAAGCAAGAGGCTATATGGAAAATGATCCTGTCGTCAAAGGAAAACTTATGCATGCGGAACTTTTTGAATTCTCGCTTGCACTTTGCAGAAATTTGTATTGAGTAAATTTGTTATTGAAGTAAAAATGAAAAATTATATGACAACATTATCACAGATTATCCCCAAGTTGAGAGAACGAGGTTATACCGATGATTTTGAATACAGAGAGGGGAGCCTTTATTCTATGAAGACCGGAAAGAGTTTTACTCCGGGTGAACTTGTAATAGAAAGATTCTACCGGTTTGAAGGTGATTCGAATCCGGATGACATGGCAGTTCTCTATGCAATCAATACTTCTCAAGGAATCAAAGGAATTATCATTGATGCCTACGGAACTTATGACAGCAATGAACTCGGCGATTTTTTGAGAAACGTGGAAATCAAAGCGATCTATTGAGTGTGCCGGGGTGTATTGTATTCTGCCGACATCAGACATGATTGTAATCGATAATACTTGAGTGTCGGCAATGATTTACGACTCCAGTCCGATACGGATTATTCCCTCTCCGAATTTTGATTTTATGTTATCGAGAACTCTAAACGGAAGTCTCACTTCGTTCCTGAAAAGATTCAGATTCACTCCGAGCGTATCGGTGTGGAGGTCGAAAACACCAATGCCGAACTGTCTTCCCTGAAGATCTTTTGACGGCTTTCGCAATCCGGCAAAAATCTGAATTGCAGCGTCGAAGATTTTTCGGTCGTCATTTGTATAATCGGTCAGTTTCACCATTGCGGACGTGTAAGTGAGATCGTCGAATCTTATTGAAAAGTGCATACATCCTGCGACGAGATTTTTTTCTCGCAGCTTTCTGCAGATATACTCTCCCATTCTTCTGATTTCCTTTCTGACATCATGCGGTTCAAATATTGATTCTGAAAGTGAATGAAAGTGATTCAGAGATTTTTCCGGCTTAAGTTTTTTTATGATTCCTGAAGTATCCTCCCCCAGAGCGAGTCTTCGGAAGATCCAGCCGTTGATGCCGAATTCTTTCTTCATCATTCTATCTGTGGAAGCCGCAAGTTCCCCGATTGTTTTTATTCCAAGTACATTAAGCCGCTTTTCAATTCTTCTTCCGATTCCCCAGAGTTTATTCGCAGGCATTGAATAAATTTTCTGTTTGTTGATTTTTGTTATTACCGTAAGACCATCAGGCTTCTGAAGTTTTGTTGCGAGTTTTGCGAAAGTTTTATTATAGGAAATTCCCATTGAGATTGTCAGGTTTTCATCATCACGAATCAACTTTTTTATGACTCTTCCTATTCTCTCGGCATCTTTAAAATTCTTTGCGACTGGAGACATGTCAATGAAGCATTCATCAATGCTGTATTTCTCGATGCATTCTTCCGGTACAAAAGACTTAAGCGAATCAAGGAGATTCTGCATGATTGCTTCATACTTCGGTCCGTAGCAGGGTAATGAAATTAATTCCGGACAAAACTTTTTAGCTTCGACAACAGTCATTCCGGTTTCCACGCCCATTGCTCGCGCCTCATAAGAAGCAGTCATTACAATTCCCTTGTTGCCTTCTCCCATGCTGCCGACTGAAACGGGCTTGCCGCGGAGTCTCAAATTATCGCGCTGCTCAACCTGCGCAAAGAAGGCATCAAAATCTATGTGAGCAAAGTATCTGTTCTGATGTTCGGAGATGTGAACGTTGAAATCCTTAATGTGAGGGAAGGAGTAAAGCGGCATGATGCGGACTCGTTTGAAGAGTTCGTGAAATCCGTCCCCCTCACGGGGAATGAAATATGTTGAACTGATTTTTTGCATTACCTTAATGATTTAAGGTAAGATAGAAAACCCGGAACTAAAAATGAAGAATAAAATTATGGATTGGCTTCAAATGCACATCCGTCCAAAGCAATGCATTTACCAGTCCAAAATACTGGGACGGCATTGGATGTTCAGTACGTTAAAGAACCTCCCACCCAAACCCCAGTTTGGGTGGGCGAAGAACGCAGTCTACATTTCTAAAAATGTTCATTCCACAATCTTCATCTTTCAAAATGAAATCTTGCCGAACCAAATTTCCATACTTCGGGACTTTGTACCAAACCTCTCTTAAAAAAAAGCGGCTTCAGTACGTTTATATATTTCAATTGTCATTGAAAAAAAAACTTTACCTTCTATTTTTAATTCTTTGAACAATCACGCCTTTAAACATTATCAATGATTGACAAAGCAATTCTGCTCCGTGCGTATGCATCAATGTGTACATCAAAAAGGATGGCTGAAGTTTATGAAAAGAACAGGCAAATCTGCAAGTATGTGCATTCGACTTCCAGAGGTCATGAAGCAATTCAGCTCGCAATGGGAATGCAGTTGAAGGAGTCTGATTATATAAGTCCCTATTACCGGGACGAATCAATTCTGCTCGGAATGGGATTGGAGCCTTATGAGCTGATGCTTCAGCTTCTTACGAAGAAAGATGATCCGTTTTCAGGCGGAAGAACTTACTATGGACACCCCTCATTAAAGAGAAAGGGATTTCCAAAGATACCGACGCAGTCAAGCGCAACCGGCATGCAGGCAATTCCAGCGACGGGCATGGCGCACGGCATTCAATATCTCGAATCGGCGAATCTCTCTGACACAAATGAAAAACCGGTTGTGGTTTGCTCGCTTGGTGACGGTTCTGTTACTGAAGGCGAAGTGTCTGAAGCGTTTCAAATGGCTGCGCTGAAACAGCTTCCAATAATTTATTTCGTGCAGGATAACGGGTGGGGAATTTCCGCATCGGCTGACGAGATGCGAGCTATGGATGCTTATGAGTTTGCCGCGGGATTCAAAGGCTTGAAGAGAATGAAAGTTGACGGTTCTGATTTTATCGAATCATACAAAACTGTGGGCGACGCGCTTGAGTATGTACGGAAGAAACGAAAGCCTGTGCTGCTCCATGCAAAAGTTCCTTTGCTGGGTCATCACACATCAGGGGTCAGAAAAGAATGGTACAGAAATGATCTTAAAGAAGATGAAAAGGAAGATCCTGTACCGAAGCTTAGAAAAATTCTGCTTAAGGAAAAAGTTACAGAAGATGAGTTGCTGCAAATTGAAATGCAATCCATTGAAAGAGCCAATGATAGTTTCAGGCGCGCCGTCGAATCGGAAGAACCCGATCCAAAATCAATTTACGTTCATGAGTTTGCCGCTACACCGGTGAAGGAAGAAAGAGGTGAGCGCGAACCCGGAGGCGGCGAACAGGTGATTATGGTGGATGCGGGTCTTCACGCTGTTAAAGAAATTCTGAAGAAGCATCCCGAAGCAATTCTATACGGACAGGACGTG
The DNA here is from genome assembly GCA_039810605.1 of Ignavibacteria bacterium. Classification (GTDB taxonomy): domain Bacteria; phylum Bacteroidota; class Ignavibacteria; order Tepidaquicellales; family Tepidaquicellaceae; genus JAGPCH01. Next base: position 47,399 of record JBDHXH010000010.1, read on the forward strand.
GGAAGAAGACTTGGCGGAGTCTTTCGCGAAGCGGCATTGCTCGCAGAAACATTCGGAGACAACCGCGTTTTCAATACTCCGATTCAGGAAGCTTATATTGTCGGTTCAACGGCAGGGATGAGCGCAGTTGGTGTGAAACCCATTGTTGAAATTCAGTTTGCCGATTATGCGTGGGCAGGGATAAATCAACTTGTTGTTGAACTTTCCAAATCCTGTTATTTAAGTATGGGAAAATATCCTGTCTCTGCAGTGATAAGAATTCCGTGCGGAGGTTATGGTTCAGGAGGTCCTTACCATTCTGACTGCATCGAATCGAGTCTGCTCCCGGTAAGAGGGATAAAGATAGCATATCCGAGTAATGCCGCTGACATGAAAGGTCTGATGAAGTCAGCGTTTTATGATCCCAATCCTGTGATAATGTTTGAACACAAAGGATTGTATTGGAGTAAAGTGCCGGGCACAGATGCAGCAAAAACAATTGAACCCGATGAAGACTATGTGATTCCCTTTGGCAAAGCAAGGACGGTTCAAAATGCATCCGAAGAAAAGATTAACGCAGGAGAATCTTTGGCAGTCATCACATACGGAATGGGAGTGCACTGGGCGCTGAATGCTTCGAAACAATTTCCCGGCAGTGTGGAAATTTTGGATTTGCGGACTCTATATCCGATGGATGATGAAATGGTTTATGATTCAGTACGAAGACATGGGAAATGCTTAATCATAACGGAGGAAAAAATCTTGAATTCATTTGCACAGAGTCTTGCAGGGAGGATATCAAAGGAATGTTTTCAGTTTCTCGATGCACCGGTTGAATACATTGGTTCTGTAAATGTACCTGCAGTTCCGCTGAATACAATTCTTGAAAAGGAAATGCTGCCGAATGCGGAAAAGGTTTCACAGGTAATCTCTGCCATGTTGCGATGGTGATAACTCAATGATGATTTTTTTGCTGACCTGAATCAGATCGCCCTTCTTTTCATAACATAATTCTTGTGATCATATTCAAACCACATAGCTAAAACAGTACAAGTTTTAATTCTTCTATTTTTTGATCGCAGTCATTTAAAGTTTACCAATCTAAAAGTATTTTGGACGGCAGTGCTTTCGAACATTTTCAATGGGTGAGATTCTCTTGAAACTCATTGAAATTACATATATAATAGTTCAATTAAAAATATCAATATGGAAGACTATCAAATTGTCATCTTATTTTTAATTGCAATTATCTCAATTGTCCTCGGATTCATCGCCCTGCTGAAGCAAAAGATTTACTTAAACCCCAAGACCAATGCACCTGTCGAGATTGATGTTCCCATTCTCGGAAAGATGAAATCAAATTATCCTGCGCTCGTGTTTGTATTCCTTGCGTTTCTTCTCCTTGTTTTCATTATTCAAAAATCAAATGACCTCAACGAAGAATCCGAAACAAGAATGAATTCACTGCAGGACAGTATAAAAAAACTTCAGTCAAAAATTGAAACTCCGAAAGTAGAATGGGTCGTTACAGGAAAACTTAGTAAAGAAAATCTCGATATTGATTTTGACACATACTCTGTTAGTGTTACTCCAAGCAGCGTGAAGAGTTTTCCAAATCCCAACGGTTCATACAAGATCATTGCGACACTGGACAAGGGCGTTCCGTTTGAAGAAGCCATTGAAACAATTTCATTTGATGATAAGAACTGGAGCGCAGTAATTTCTCCGAAAAGAGATTCAGCGCTCATTTCTTCGATGACATCAACGACGCGCATATACAAGTCCCCGAAGATTGAAATGTTTTCAAAAATTTTATCAACAACCGACCGCCATGATTAAGAATAAATCCGCAAAAATTATTCTGATAGTTTTTATTTCGATTTTTTTTTCCGAATCAGTTTATGCAGATAAATTTCAACTTATGTTTACGGACGAGCAGACAGGCGATACTTATTACGTTTCGTCAAGCCAGGTGCTTGTTTATTATGATGACGGGACATTTTATGATTATTTCTATACGGACAGATACGGAAGAATTTCTCTTGATCTTGAAAGAGGTCAATACATCCTGTCGGTTTATTTTGAATATATCGGTAGCTGGATCGGAGCGGGAGTCGTTGTAAGGGAAGATCAGAGGTATTTGAGACCGGTATATTTGCAATGACATTACTTTCCCGGATCGGAATTCTCGCCTTCTTTGAGTAGTTTCTCAATCTCTTCGGGGGATAGCTGGTTCTCCTGATTTGTTCCTGTGGTATCAATCTTTAATTCTTCCTTGTTTTCTTCAGAGGACTTCTTTACTTCCTCATCCGGTTGTCTTATGATTAACTCGCCGTTTTCATTCTTCAAAGAATCGTTCACGATTTTCAATGTATCACTTATGCCTTTGAGGCTGTCGTTTGGATTTGCAAGCGATGTGTCCTTTGGAGTTTCAAGTGATGCCATGTATTCAAGCAACGGGGTAACATTCAGTGCATAGACAGATTGCGGAAATTCTTGTTTGAGTTTTTTGTAATAATACAGTGAGCTGTCTTTATTGGAAAATATATTCTCATAAATCCAGCCAATTGTATAGATGGCCTTAGCATTGAGCGTATCGGCGGAATATTTTGTCTCCATGCTTCGGAGTTCATTTATTGCTTCGGGATATTTTTTCTGATTGAAAAGATCCAGCGCGTCTTTCATCACTCCTTCGGCGGGATTTTGAACGAAGTCAATGTCGGCAACTTTTATTCCAAGTACTTTCTTTGCTTCGTAAGCATACAGTGAATTCGGATAAGTTGAAATGATTTTGTTAAATGTCTCCACGGACTTTATTGTATCGCCGTCGTTCTTATAAAAACTTGCGAGTGCGTAAAGAACCTTTTCCTGTTTCTCCGAGGTTTTATATTTATCAAGCAGGAGATTCAGATAATACTCTGCGGAGTCTGATTTATTGAGATCATACATGAATAATTCTGCAAGCTCGAAATAAGAATTGAAAACTTTTTCATCGGATTCGATTTTGACAAGCGAATCACGCACTGCATCAATCGAATCGGTATTGATCTTAAGCGTCGTATCATTTACTTCTTCGGGATTCTTCACATTACCGGGATTGACGCCTTTGGTAGGACCCTTGACATTCGGACCGGGTCCCGGACCTACGCCTGTATTTTCATTGCCTTTCATTGAATCAGCAGGAGGAGATTCGATTCCTTTCAATCCGCCGGGCTTTCCTTTTCCGTCGCCGGACTTGCCGTCGTCACCCTTGTTATTTTCAAATCCCTGTTTGTTTTGTTCCTGTTGCTGTTGTTGTTCGAGTCCTTTTTCTTCGTTATAAATTTTTCTGTACTTCTCAACTTCGGCATTAGCCGTAGGAATCTCAAGTTTTGTTGTATCCTGTCTTACGCTCTCCAAAAGAGTAAAATATCTTTCCAGTGTAGTGGCTTTAAGCTGTGCTTCCTTATGGAAATCGGAAGATCCGTTTTCATCAAGCGATTTCTTAAAGTTTACAAGAGCATTAAGATAATCATATTGTACATCTTCATCATATTTTGCGAGATAATAATATGCATCGGCGGAAGAAGGGGTGCTTGGATACTTTACAATCACTTCGAAATATTTATCCTTTGCTTCTCTGATTTTATTCTGTGCATAAAGCGAGTTAGCCATTTCCAGATCTATCAATTGCGTGAAAGCCGGATCGTCTCTGTACTTTTTCCTAAGACTTGCAAGTTCATCATCTGCATTTCGATAATCTTTATTAAAGAGCAGACCCTTTGCATAGTTAAGCCTTGCATAAAACGATAAATCATAATCAGAGGTATAGTCTAAAACTTTCTTGTATTCATTTGCAGCAAGCTCCGGTTTATATCCCGATAAGATTTTTGCAAGAATAAATTCTCCTTCAGCTTTTCTCTCATTGTCACTTGAGAAGTCAATAGATGCTTTGAAGTATTCAATAGCTTCATCAAATTTCTTGTTGTTGTATGCAAGGATGCCAAGGTCGCGCGCTGCGAGTGATTTGATTTCGCTGCTTGAAGAATTCTGAAACAGGTTCTTGAATATCTTCTCGCCTTCAGCCGTTTTGTCAAGTTTTACTTTCGTCCTCCCAAGGTATAGAATTGCTTCATCGGCAAGGACGCTGCTTGAAAACTTAGAAAGGAATTCGTTGAATGTTCTTTCGGCTTTATAATAGTCAGTCAACAGGTAATAGGACTTTCCAATAATCAAAACTGCATCGTCAATAAATTTGCTGTTCTTATGGAACTGAATTATTTTTGAACTTCTCTCAATTGCTTTGTCAAGTTTATCTTTAACCGAAGAAGAAACGGGAGGACTTATTCCAAGCGAATCAAGTTTTCTGTTGAAGACTGAAATCAGCGAGGACCTGTATTCATCGAATGCTTCGTTAAAAAGTTTGTTCGATTCAAAAAAAGTATTGAAATAAGCCGTGAAGTTTTCAATGCGGTTGCCCATATAAAGATATGAGACAAAATCCTGATAATTAAAATCCAGCGTGACATTATAATTAGGTTCAGGCTCCGAAGAAACAGAATCCCCTGTATTTCTCATCAACGGCTCTTGTGTCAGATAACTGCATCCGGTTTCAATATTAAGAGCAGGGAGTAAGAGAAACAGGGAAATTACTATGAATCTTTTGAATTGCAAATTCGGAAATATCTTTTGTTTCAAATAGTTTAAAATATTTTTAAAACTAAGTTTAATCAAGGCAATCAGTTCAAATTTATAAACCGGTTGAATCGGAAATAGTTCAGTAATATGATTTTCCCATTTACATTTGGGTGTTTACTGTCTTTCAAGTTGCAGGGAAATGCAATTTATTTAAAAAAATATATATAGTATCTTATCTGTCTAATACTAACATACTAACAAAAAAACCTTAAGGAGATAAATTTTGAGTACAGCAACTTTAGAAAAGACCGCATATCTGCCATATAAAGTAAAGGACATTTCGCTGGCAGAATGGGGCAGAAAAGAGATACGTCTGGCAGAAGCAGAGATGCCCGGTCTGATGGCAATTCGTGAAGAATATAAATCGAAGAAGCCGTTAAAAGATGCTAGGATTGCAGGCTGTCTTCACATGACAATTCAAACGGCTGTGCTGATCGAAACGCTTGTGGAGCTTGGCGCAGAGGTTACCTGGTCATCATGCAACATATTTTCAACCCAAGACCATGCTGCAGCCGCGATAGCAGCTAAGGGAATTCCGGTTTACGCATGGAAGGGAATGAATGCGGAAGAATTTGACTGGTGCATCGAACAAACTTTATTTTTCGGTCCTGAAAAGAAGCCTTTGAATATGATTCTCGACGACGGCGGCGACCTTACTAATATGGTACTCGACAAATTCCCCGAATTAATTTCCGGGATAAAGGGTATTTCCGAAGAAACTACGACAGGTGTTCACAGATTATATGACAGAATGAAAAACGGAACACTTCCTATTCCGGCAATCAATGTCAACGACTCGGTTACAAAATCAAAATTCGATAACAAGTACGGATGCAAGGAATCGCTTGTTGATGCGATCAGAAGAGCGACCGATATAATGATGGCAGGAAAAGTTGCAGTAGTAGCGGGCTATGGTGATGTAGGTAAAGGATCTGCTCAATCATTGAGAGGCGCGGGTGCAAGAGTGTTGATTACGGAAATAGATCCAATCTGCGCGCTTCAGGCAGCAATGGATGGTTATCAGGTGATGAAGATGGATGATGCGTCGAAGATTGCGGATATACTTGTTACTGCTACCGGCAACGTTAATATAATTACGGAAAGACATTTCCGCAATATGAAGGACAAGGCAATCGTTTGCAATATCGGACATTTTGATAATGAGATTGACATGGCCTGGCTCAATGGTAAATATGGCAACACAAAGAATACTATTAAACCACAGGTGGATTTATACAGCATTGACGGCAAAGAAATACTTGTTCTTGCAGAAGGACGTCTTGTAAATCTTGGCTGCGCAATGGGACATCCGTCATTTGTAATGTCGAATTCATTCACAAATCAAACGCTTGCGCAGATTGAACTGTGGAACAACTCGGAGAATTATGAGAACAAAGTTTATGTATTACCAAAGCATCTTGATGAGAAGGTTGCCAGACTTCATCTTGAAAAAGTCGGAGCCAAGCTTGAAACACTTTCAAAGGAACAGGCAGATTATATCGGAGTTACCGTAGAAGGACCGTACAAATCGGATCAGTACAGGTATTAGTAATCGCTGGCGTAGCTCAGCTGGTAGAGCAGCTGATTCGTAATCAGCAGGTCGGGAGTTCAAGTCTCCCCGCCAGCTCAAAATGTAAGCCCTTGATATGTATAGTTATTATCAAGGGCTTCGTTTTGTCAGTATAAAGCGCTGTCAGCAATTTTGTTAGCAAATTTTTAATCCTCCCGCATTATCAATTCTTTACTTGACTACAACTTTTGTATTTGAACAACATTTTATTTTTAGATGATGTTTAGAGTCAGGGGGAAAAAAATGCATTTCAAATCGGAGAAAATTTAAAAATAATTAATTGAACGGATTGAGATCGAACGCTTTCACAGAACAATAGAAGAAGAACATCTGAAACAAACTTCGATGATCAATCTTGAAGATGCAAGAAAACAAATCGCAGAATACATTGAATTTTATAATACAAAAAGATTACACAGTTCGTTATTTTATCTGACACCGGATGACTATCTGAAAGGAAACGTAGAAGAAAAGCTTAAAGTAAGAGAAAACAAATTAACCGAAGCAAGAAACAACAGAATTAAAATAAGAAATTTAGCTTCATGATCTACCTAAATCACATTTTGAAAATTCCATTTTC
>JBDHXH010000011.1:0-54151 GCA_039810605.1 Ignavibacteria bacterium
TACCTCAACTTGCGAAAAAAATATCGCTCTGTCACTTTGCAACCACATAGACACATAGCTCACATAGACACATAGCTCACATAGACACATAGCTCACATAGACACATAGCTCACATAGACACATAGTCACACAGCTCACATTGTCACATAACTCACATAGACACAAGTTGTTTTATCTCGGGAATGTCTTTGTTAAAATTTAAAGGAAGAGGAGTTCTATGTGCCTATGTTTCCTATGTGCCTATGTGGTAAAGAATTGTGACTATGTGGTAAAGAATGTGTCCATAAAATATCGCTCTGTCCTGTCTCATTGAAGTCAATGATTCACAAAGGTACGAGAGACGTCAACATTTGAAATCATTTGAAAAAATTCGCTGCTTAAATAATTGATAATTGAAATCGTTATGGGTAATTTGCATAAACAAATTCAAGAAGCTTATGAAAAATAATTTCAAATTGATTTTCTCAATTGCCGTTGCAATTGTTCTGATGTTTGGCTGCAGTAAACTGAAAGATCTCGGCAGCAACAGTTCCGGAGATAAACTCTATTTCTGTGAAAAGTATAAATCGGGTTCTGATGAATGTGAGGGCAAAAGCACAAAATATACAACAGGGAGCCTTACCGTTATGGTTGATGTCAGACCAAGCAAAAGAACCATTGGTGTCGAAAAAGTAAACATCAACATCACAGACCTTAAGTCCGGTGAAGTTGTCGATACTTATCCGTTTGATACGCAGAAAGATATGGACTATGTGTATTTTGAAAATGTGGACTTCAAGAAGCCCGGAAAATACAAAGTGAGTGCTCTCAAACCTGATGGGACGGTCATCGTAACTAACGAGATTGAGATTGTCAATTAGGTCACAACGCACAAAGTAAGAATTTGAATGTTTATAAATTATTTTAAATTAACTTCTGCAATAATATACTTGTTTGTCATTGTTCATTTCACAATGACTGATGCTCCGGATGAATTTGACAAATTATATAAGCAAATCAGGGATGGGCAAATTAGTAAAGATGAAGCTGTTCCGAAACTAAAAGCGATTGCTGACGAGTTGACAGCATATTGCAAAAGCAAAGGTGCCGAAAATATTCCAAACAGCGAATGGGTATTTCCTCTGAAGGGATATGGAGCCGAAGCCATAGGCGGAACAAATGGCAGCGGATATATTACTGCTGGATATGATTTCTTTGATGGCAACAGACACGGTGGTCATCCGGCGCATGATATTTTCATTCATGATAGGAATCAGGACTGTATAGATGACTATGCCGGCGCGCCGGTGGACGTACTCTCAATGAGCGGAGGTGTTGTAGTTTCGCTTGAAAAGGAATGGGACTCAAACAGTGATCTTCGCGGTGGAAAATATGTTATCATCTATGACCCGTTTTCAAATGCACTTTTCTATTACGCGCATAACAATATGGTAACTGTTAATATCGGCGACATTGTAAAACCCGGTGAAAAGATTGCCGAAGTCGGAAGAAGCGGCTTGAATGCTTTCAAGAAACGATCTCCGACTCATCTGCATATTTCATTCTTTGCAATAAATGATGGTGACATCAAACCGGACAATATTTATAGAGACCTCCTCAATGCAAAAAGAAATTGAGAATGAACATTCAGAATTGGAACATGAAATTGAATAGTCTAAAGTTTTTCTTTATTGTAACCATTATTCTCTTCTTCAATGTCCTTAATGCCATTCATATCAGGGCATCTGAATCTGATGATAAGTCTCCAAAAAAAGTTAAGAAGAAAAATCTGCATGTTTCACTATTGTCAGTCTCACAAAAAGTTTCTGCTTTAAAAAACGATGAGAACTTCTACAGCTTAACAGGCGGTGATGTAATTGCCGGAAGATGGCAGCCGATAATTTCCCGGGTCAGAGAGGGTAAACTTGACAGAGTTCCTGCAATAGATTCGATGAACAGATTCACCAACAACCTCTGGGACTTCATGCAGACTAGGATCAAAGCGGGTAGATTGAAAAAATATTCCGACAGCGCGTGGGTCTTTCCTGTCAAGGGCTATACTTCAAATGCTATCGGTGGACACGGGGGAAGCGGATACATTGCTGCGGGTTTTGATTTCTTTGAGGTAAATTCAGGCGGACATCCTGCACACGACATTTTTATTAACGATGCTAATCAGGACTGTATAGACGACTTCACGGGTAACCCCGTGAAGATACTTTCAATGAGCGGAGGCATTGTAATAGAGACAAGAACAAATTGGACTCCCGAAATGAATGACATCAGAGGAGGCAACATCGTTTACGTCTATGACAATTACACAAACGGATTATTTTATTATGCTCACATGAAAAATGTACTCGTCAAGGTTGGCGATTTTGTTCAGCCGGGAACAGAACTCGGCACAATGGGCAGGACAGGAAAGAACGCGTATCCATCAAGATCTCCAACTCACCTTCACATAATGTATGTTCGATCTTTTGAAGGAGAATTCAGACCGGAAAATATTTATCCTGATTTACTTAAAGCGAAAGTGATAGAATAAAAATGACCGCTGTTAAGATTGAAAAAACCGCTATAACTTTTGATGACGTTTTGTTGGTTCCCGCCAGATCCAAAGTTCTGCCGCGTGATGTCAGTTTAAAGACACAACTCACAAAAAAAATTCAGCTTAACATCCCGGTCATATCAGCAGCAATGGATACTGTTACAGAAAGCGGAATGGCGGTTGCAGTTGCCAGAGAAGGAGGCATCGGAATTATTCATAAGAACATGCCCATCGAAAGACAGGCAGCTGAAGTCGATAAAGTAAAAAGGAGCGAGAGTGGAATGATTTTCGATCCCATTACTCTGACTTCGGACAAGAGTATTGAAGAAGCACAAAGACTTATGCAGCAATATAGTATTTCGGGAATTCCTATTGTTGATAAGGACGGAAAGTTAATCGGGATACTTACAAACCGTGATCTGCGGTTTGAACCCAAGGCAACATTAAAGGTGTCTGAAATCATGACTAAAGAAAATCTTGTTACTGCTCCGGTTGGAACTAATCTCGAGAGGGCGGAAGTGATTCTCCAAAAATACAAAATCGAAAAGCTTCCCGTAGTTGATAAGAAGGGTTTCCTCAAAGGACTGATAACATTCAAAGATATTCAGAAGAGAAAAAAATTTCCGCTTGCATGCAAGGATAAATTCGGAAGGCTCCGGGTAGGTGCAGCGGTTGGGATTTCTGCCGACACAATTGAAAGGGTAATGCAAAATGTAAAGTCGGGTGCGGACGTGATTGTAGTTGATACTGCTCATGGACATTCACAAGGTGTAATTGATATCGTCAAGAAAATAAAGAAGAATTTTGATATTGAACTGATTGCAGGAAATGTTGCGACTGCTGAAGGTACGGAAGATTTAATCAGAGCCGGAGCCGACTGCATTAAAATCGGAATCGGAGCGGGTTCAATCTGTACAACCCGCGTGATAGCCGGAGTCGGCATTCCGCAGATGACCGCCGTGATTGATTGTTCGAAGGTTGCATCCAAGAGTAATGTTCCGATAATTTCTGATGGCGGGATAAAGCAAACAGGAGATGTCGCAAAAGCCATCGCCGGAGGAGCTGACGCAGTAATGCTTGGTGGAATGTTTGCAGGTACCGAAGAAGCACCGGGCGAAAAAGTTTTGTATGAAGGCAGAAGTTATAAAGTTTATCGCGGGATGGGTTCTCTCGATGCAATGCGACAGGGCAGCAAAGACAGATATTTCCAGGACATGGAAGATGATATTGATAAATTAGTACCGGAAGGTATCGAAGGCATTGTTCCATTTAAAGGCAATGTCGGTGAAACAATCTATCAAATACTTGGCGGCTTGCGGGCATCTATGGGCTATTGCGGAGCAGCAACCATCGGAGATATGAAAACTAAAACCAAATTTGTGAAAATAACAAATGCAGGACTGAAAGAATCTCATCCGCATGATGTAAAAATTACAAAGGAAGCACCGAATTATGGACTGAAATAGGTTTAACCGGTTTAACCGGTTTAACCGGATAGAGTAAGTGCTTCCAATCACAATGTTGCCTGTTTGCTGTAAAATGTTTTATGATTTAATATTTTTTTAATTTTTAATTTTAATAAAATGTATAATTCAATTTCACAATTTCTTAAAGATTGGGACTACGAAAGTAACAGCACACTGAAAGTACTGAATAATCTCACGAACGAATCTTTGAGCCAGAAGGTATCCGAAGATGGTAGAACACTTGGCTTCATAGCATGGCACCTTGCACAAACAATTCCGGAGATGATGGGCAGAACAGGATTAAAGATAGATGGACCAGGGGAAAAGGAAGCAGTGCCTGACTCTTCAAAGAAAATTTCGGATGGATACGACAAGGCGACGAAATCATTTATAGATCAATTACAGAAATCATGGAAAGATTCTGACCTCTCAACTGTGGATGATATGTATGGATTCAAATGGTCAAGAGGAATGACTCTATACTTTCTGATGCTGCATCAAACTCACCACAGAGGACAGATGACAGTCCTGATGAGACAGGCTGGGCTGAAAGTTCCGGGAATTTATGGTCCGTCAAAGGAAGAATGGGCAGAGCATGGAATGGAACCGCTGCCATAGCATCTTTGTTGCCAAGAAAAGATTGTGTGATTTAATAAGTGATTTCTTGTTCAATCAATATTAAAAAAATTTTTAGATAAATAATCTTAAAGGAGAAAAATAAATGAACGAGATTCAAAATGTCTCGGGATCCGTAGATGCCTCGTTTTCAACGACTTCTACCCGGAAGTTTTTGCTTAATGTCTATAACTGGATGGCAATGGGTCTGGCTTTGACAGGAGTAGTAGCCTATGGAATTGCAGCCTCAAATATTGTCTATGTGATAATGCAGAATCCGATACTCTATTTCGGACTGTTCATAGTTCAGCTTCTTGTCGTAATGGGATTAACTTTTGCCATCAATAAAATTTCATCAACAATTGCAATTGCTGCATTCTTTTTATATGCAGGGTTGACAGGTCTCACATTTTCTGTCTTGTTTCTGGTCTATACCGGAGCATCAATTGCTTATACATTCTTCATCTGCGCAGCTATGTTTGGTGGGGTAAGCATCTTTGGCTATATTACAAGAATGGATCTCTCGAGATTCGGCTCTTTCTTCTTCATGGCTCTTATCGGAATAATCATTGCTTCGGTTGTTAACATTTTTCTCAAAAGCCCGACACTATACTGGATCATAAGTTACGTCGGAGTAATTCTCTTCGTAGGACTTACTGCATATGATACACAAAGAATAAAGCAGATGAGTCAGTCAACTGACTTTGATACGGAACAGGGAAAGAAAGGCGCGGTCCTCGGAGCTCTCACATTGTATCTGGATTTTATAAATATGTTTTTATTCCTCTTGAGAATTCTGGGAAACCGAAAGTAAACACACAATTATCGAATACAAATTAGAGTCACAAGTTATGACTTGTGGCTCTTTCCATTTTAAACTGTCTTAATAATTCTAACTTATTGTCTCATTGGATCCATTTCCTTACCACAAACCTCTTCCCCTTTGTCGTATCCCAATCATTCACAGGAGTTCTTTCATTCATCACTCTTCTCAATCTTGACCTCAAATCACTTTTGTGTACACCCGCATCAGGTGTGCTTTCTATTGTCGTGTTCTCATCCAGAACAATGATAACATGTCCGTTCCAAACTATGAGATCAAGCGGCGCAAGTATTGATGCAATTTCACTGAATGACTTACCCTGAATGTCTTTTCCTTCACCGTAGTCTGTCAGCGATGAAGTGTTTCTCGGAGTCGCGCCATTTGTAGCCTGATAAATTAATCCTGAACAGTCAACGCCCTTAAGACACCACAGAGCTTTTTCATTATCCGGAATTTCAGAAGCCGGCTTATAATACTCGAGAAGTTGCGCAATTCCATCGCCGTAATTTCCTCCCCACATGTATCCATACCCTTCAAGCTTATTGAGCTTTTCAATAATCTCTTCCTTTGAGGGAATGACTTGTTTTCTCTCCACAGGCATTGAATCGAATGTCTGAACGAATCTGCTGTCAATAAACAATTCCGATGAATTGTAAGGATAATCTGAAGTTTTGATTTTATAAATCTCATATCCATTCTTCTGAATCGTTTCTTCAATTTCAAACACAGTCTCCGGGAATGCAATGAATTCCATTTCACGAATGAGACCTTTGCTATCTAACTTTACACTTGTTCCGTTTGAACCTCCGAACACAGATTCAAAGTCACTTGTATTTAAAACAGGAGTGTATGATATTGCAACTGCAAATTTCGGTTCACCAAACGGTGAATTGCCGATGCAGTATAACGGAAGAGCCAGTGCAATGCTAAGAATTGAAAACCATATCCTGAATTTCTTCATTGCCAACATTTTTTTGAATCCAATTTGTTGAAAATATTAATTGCTTTCAATGAACTTTGAAACCTTCCTGCTTGTATTCATCCCAATGTTCGTTGCGTTCGACTCGATCGGAACTGTTCCGATGTATCTCGGTCTCACCTCCGAAATAAATTCCGCGGAAAAAAAGAAATTAGTAATTCAGGCAACACTCGCAGCGCTTTTGATTTGTGTCATATTTCTTTTCGTTGGCAATGCAATCCTGGAATTCCTTGGAATAGGAGTTGATGACTTCAGAATAGCCGGTGGAATTTTGTTGCTTGTCATTTCAATCACTGACATTTTGTTTTATGCATCTCGTGTCAGGGATGTAAAACCGGAAGACATCGGAGTTGTGCCGATTGGAATACCTTTGATAGCGGGACCTGCAGCTTTGACCACAATTCTCATTGCAAACAATTCCTATGGCACCGGATATACGATTTTGTCGCTCTTAATAAACATGATTATAGTTTTCCTTTCCTTGTGGAATGCGGATGTGATAAAGAAAATACTCCGGGAATCCGGTTCAAAAGCGTTTGCAAAAATTGCATCTCTCTTCCTCGCTGCCATAGCGGTCATGATGATCAGAGTAGGATTGGAAAATCTTGTTGGTAAATAACAGGCGCAGTGTTCTGCGTCTGTTGATTTTATGAACTAATAAACCCGATACGTATGAAAACATTATTGCTCTTATTCGCATTCTCTCTTCTTCTTCTGAAGGATTCATCTTCCCAATTCGTCATAAATGAAATTATGTATGCGCCTTCTGATGCATCAAATGAATGGTTTGAAATACATAACATTGGATCTGCTGCTGTAAATTTAAGAAACTGGAAATGGAAAGACGCAACATCTTCATTGAGAATCATTTCCGTCAATGATCTGATTATAGATTCAAATGATTTCATCGTTATATGTCAGGACTCGCTTAAATTGAAGAGTTTGTTTCCCTTACTACCCGGAAAAATAATTCAAACTGCATGGAGCCAGCTCAACAATTCCGGAGACAATGTAATTCTCATTGAACCATCCGGATCACGTATTGATTCTGTTACCTTCTCGTCAGCATGGGGCGGAAGTTCAGGAGGGATATCACTTGAAAAGATAGATCCTGAAGGACCTTCTAACAACTCTTCTAACTGGTCTTCCTCAATTGATATTCTTCACTCTACCCCGTGCAGACAAAACTCCGTTACACCAAAGCAATTTGATCTGCTGCTTAAATCATTTGCAATCGCTCCTCTGTTCCCATCGGCAGGCTCGATATTAAATTTTGATTTCATCATAAAAAATATCGGTCTCAACGACGCTGAAAATTTTTCCCTCAAAGTTTATGATGACATTAACAAAGACAGTATTGCCCAGGCAAATGAAATGATACATAACAGGAACTTTTCTCACTTGAGCCGAAGCGATTCCATCGGAGATAATTTTTCAAAACAATATAATGATACTGGAAGCAGACAGTTCATTGCGCAGATATTCTTCGAAGCCGATAACGATACCGCAAATAATCAACTCGTAAGAATCGTTTACATGAGCAGTTCAACATCAGGAGGAGGACTCATCATAAACGAGATTATGTATGACCCGCTTTCAAATGAATCCGAATGGATTGAGTTGTACAATTTTACGGGACAATCATTGAATCTGAAAGGCTGGAAACTAAAAGATGCATCTTCTTCAATTTTGCTTTCCTCCTTTGATATATTTGTTCCTCCGGGTAACTATTTTATTCTCGCACATGACAGTAGTCTGCTTCGCTCATTTCCGAACCTGAATACTTCAGGTCAGTCAATAGAATTTTCTGCTTCATTAAACCTGAACAATTCCGGCGAAATGCTTTCAATATTCGACAGTCTGAATAATCTCATAGACAAAGTTGATTATAGACCCGACTGGAATAATTCCGAACTGCCGGACACGAAGGGAATTTCGCTGGAAAGGATTAACCCGGGTCTTGGCTCAAATGATAAATCAAACTGGAACTCTTGCACAGACATGCAAGGCGGTACACCGGGACTTCAAAACAGCATATTCACAAGAAATCCTGATGCGAATGCATCCATAACCATTTCCCCAAATCCATTTTCACCCGATGGCGATGGATTCGAAGATTTCACTGCTATAAAATACAGACTAAATATTCCCTTTGGGCAAATGCGGATAAGCATATTCGACATTAAAGGAAGAAAAGTGAGAACAATTTCCAATAACCGGATAACGGGAAAGGAAGGAATAATCTTGTTCGATGGATATGACGATAATAAATCTAAATTAAGAATCGGTATCTATATATTGCTGATTGAGGCTATTGATGACGAGAACGGAGTGATAGATTATATCAAAACGCCTTTGGTAATCGCAGCAAAACTTTGAAGCAAAAAATTAAAGAATCCCGGACATTTATTCCGGGATTCTTTTTAGAACATGGAACATGGAAGATGATGCCACTATATAAATTAAGGAGTAATCTTGTTTATGAACAGTTGCGAATTATTTTGCGCAAGCAGTATGTCGGAAACATCCACATAATTGTCACCATTGAGATCGGTATTTAGAAGATGACCAAGCACAAAAAATGTAGCGTCATTAAATATCTCGGTAATATCTGATAAATCAATTGTCCCGTCCTGGTTCACGTCACCGCTATAAAGACACCACGTAGTTCCTTTCAGAACCACATTGTCCCCGTAAGACTGTGATGATGCAGGAGTGAAGTCATAACTTTGACCATATCCGTGAGTGAATGCCATCGGATTTGCACTCCATGTTTCAATCGCGTTTCTGTGATTGAGAACAATGTAGTAATTTCCGTCCGGTGCGTTTTTAAATGCGTACTCATTGCCAAGCCTCTGATAGTCTATGTATGTTCCTGCTGTATCTACGATTGTGTATGGAGATGTTGATTGTGCAAGCATAATATTAAAATAATCAATGATAGAAGAAGAGTTCGATACAGAATCCAAATATCCCTCAACCGCAGCATAGAGATATCCATTTATTGCATCATTACCTGAAGTTGAATATACTTCATAAAAGTATGCCCAAAATGTGAGACAACTGTCATTGTTCTGATACCTGAATGAAGGTTTTGGATTTGCTATTGCATTTGCGTAATTGTCATTTGCACAGTGAACGTATGTGCTTAAATTGAAATTATCGTTGAATGTACACGCAGTTATATTATTCAGGTAACCGAATGTATTGTTGAATGCAACAGCAAAACTTCCGTGCGCATTTCGCTTGCCGATGACATCACTGTATCTTGAATTGTGAAGTGATGAATATTCCAGAGTTGCAGCGCTCCACGTATTGGCGTCACTTGTTGAGAGAAACCAAAGATCGTAATCGCCGCTGTTCAAATAATCATCAGTATAGGTAATTATCATTCGTGTCATATTCGAGCCTCCATTCGACGCAATGCGCGCGTATTCAAGGTTATCTCCCGTTGGAGTAAGAATACCGCTCGGCACGGGGTAAACAGATGTGTTGCCGTATGCCTTGTATGTATAAATATTCTGATTGTATCCCGGATAACCGCTTAGTACAAAAATCAATGAATCGTTCGTGTTATTGAAATACGCGATGTCTGTAGTAACACCATAATCAATGAATCCGGCAACTGCAGAATAAATACTGTGTGAGAAATATGTGATAGATGGATTGATCGTAAACGGGCTTAATATCCTGCAAAACTTTGTCATCAAGTAATGGTCATTTCCCACAATTGAATCCTGCATCGCAACAATATTCACGTAGGGAACTGAAGGATAATTTGCATTATCAGAAGTAATCCTCGCATTAAAAAAAATGCTCGAAGGTGTCTGCCCCGGAAATGAAAGCGAAGAACCAAACGCAGACAGAGTCGGCGTACTCACTACAGTGTAGCCAATTCGTCTCTCGCCAAGATACCCGTTTGTATAATATCCGAAAACAAGATAAATATATTTTGTCCCGGTTGTGTTTTCAATAATTTCCATATCAAGATCATCAAACATTATTTTGTTTGCCGGACTGAATGCAAGCTTGACATATTCTGTATAAGTCTGACCCCCATCGAATGTGTAAAAGATCACGATAGTATCTGCGCTTGCACCCGCCCCAGTATCAAGTCCGCCATGACCTACCGCAAGCCAGATTTTACCGGCACCGGTTCCACGCTGCTCAACCTGTGTTGCACATGCAAACATGTAATCGCCGGTCAAAATTGTTGTCGAACTAAGGTTGTCTCTTTCAGGTCCCGGATATATTATTTTACCTATGGGATTTGTTTCCTGTTTTGTAACTGTGGATCCGTTAGTTCCTTCAAGTTGCTTCTGAAGTTCAAGGATTTTTTCAGCGTCTGCAGATGAAGTTCCGTGTAACTTCAACTGTTCCATTTGAGCGAGTATACTCGATTCTTGTGAGCTGAACTTCGTTTGCGCCGTTGATTGAAGCGGAGTTTGACTCTGTCTTAGGTTTACGGGAAATTTTTTCTGCATGGGTGCAGGATCTTTGGACTTCTTCAGATTCTGAATGTCTATGTCCTGCGAATATACATTCCCAAAAACCGGAATAAAGGACAGGATCAAACAGAATAACAAAGTTTTCCTTTTCATTTCTTCTCCTATTATTTATGAATGATTTTTATTTTGCTTTAAAATTATGGAATAATATCCTGGCATACCGGTAAGCCTTTGAGACAGGAAAACAGTTTCATAGCGTCGGTCTCCTGCCGCCGGTTATTATTCCTCTAATGTGTGTACAAAAATATGAGCGGATTGTCCTGTCTCAAAAGAAAGTTTTCTCTGTTTTTCATCTCACTCCGCCAGTGTTAAGAATTAAAATCTACAAAAATGAATCGTATAACAGATAAATAGTCTTTGCCTTTCACTCCAAATCAACTTTCAGAAACTATGGAAAAAGAGTTTACTCAAGCTTGGAATACCGCGTGAAGCGTTTGAAAGTTAGATTGGTTTTATCTTGTGAAACTTTCGTTTGCAAGAAAATTTTTATGTCAGAGTAAAAAACCTCGTAGGCAGTTTCATCGTAAAAATTGTAATCCCGGGTAAGATGTGCGGGAGAAAATTAAAGAAGGGTTATCATTTATGATGAATAGGATCAAATTCAGAGAATAAAAACTGTATTCCCGTTCAGATTAATGAACGAAAAAAAATGTTAATGTCGGAACATTTGATGAGAATTATTTTGGTATAATTTGGTGTTATTTAAACAAAACAAAATGATGTAATGATGCAAAGGATAAAGAATTTCCATAGAACCAATTTTTACTTGATATTGTTCAAATTATTGAATTAATTAGAATAACCAAAATTACGCGCGCAATGCGATATATAAGGCATTCAGTCATAGTTATCTTTCCCGTATTAATTATTTTTCTGCTAACCCTCGAAACTTATGCACAGTCTGCGGCAATTTTCGGACAGAACAAGGTTCAATATAAAGTCTTTAAATGGAAGTATCTTCAGACAAAACACTTCGACATATATTTCAGTCAGGATGGTGAAGAGCTTGCGGAGTTTACGGCGCACGAAGGAGAAAAGGCTCTTAAGAATATATCCGACAATGTTGATTACCGAATTAGCAACAGGATTCCTATAGTTGTATATAACTCGCATAATGACTTCCAGCAGAACAATGTTGTTGACGAATATCTTCCGGAAGGAGTGGGAGGAGTAACCGAGTTGTTTAAGAACCGTGTCAATGTTCCGTTTGAAGGTGATTATGAAAAATTCAGACACGTGATTCACCATGAATTGGTCCATGCATTCATGAATGACATGTATTATGGCGGATCTATTCAGAACATTATTTCAAGAAATATTTCTTTGTCGTTCCCGCTTTGGTTTTCGGAGGGAATGGCGGAAGTTCAGAGTGAATACGGGTTGGATAAACAGACAGATATGTTCATGCGGGATGCGACAATTAACAATTATGTTCCGCCGCTTGATTATATGGGAGGATATTTTGCATACCGCGGAGGACAAAGTTTTTTTGCATATCTTGCCGAGACTTATGGTGAAGACAAACTTGGAATTTTGATGAATAACATTAAGACATACGGAGATGTTGATCAGGGATTTTATGAAACATTCAAGCTGAACACAGAGCAGCTCAATGAGAAATGGCAGAGCTATCTTAAGAAGACATATTGGCCGGATCTAAAGATCAGAGAAGATGTTAAAGATTTTGCAAAGCAATTGACTAACCATGAAACAGACGGCGGGTATTATAACATATCTCCGGTCATTTCTCCCAAAGGCGATAAGTTCGCTTACATTTCTAATCGCGATGATTTATTTGATGTTTACATTGCAGATTCCAGGAGCGGTGAAATCATAAAGAGGGTAATCGAAGGAAACAATTCTACAGACTTTGAAGAGTTGCATATCCTCACACCGGGACTGTCTTGGTCTCCGGACGGAAGGAAACTGGCGATTAGCGTAAAGTCAGGTGATCATGATGCAATATATCTTGTTGATGTTGAGAGTGAAGACAAGACAGAACTTCCTTTGAAGTTTGACGCAATATTTTACGTTACATGGTCGCCGCTTGGAAACAAAATTGCATTCATAGGAAACAAAGCTGACATGTCAAATCTGTACGTCTATGATTTAAAGTCAAAAAAACTGGATGCACTGACCGATGATATTTTTTCGGACGCTAATCCAACATGGTCGTTAGATGCAAAGACAATTTTCTTTACATCTGACCGCGGCAGTTTTACTGATCCGAAAAAGATTCCAAAAGATTTTAGGATGTGGGAATATGATTATTCGCGAAGCGACAATTACAGAATAAATGTTGAGACCAAGGAAATTACCAGGATGAATGATTCGAAAGATTCCAGGGAAGGATATGCGCAAATCAGTTCTGACGGGAAAAAAGTCTTGTATGTTTCTGATAAGAACGGAATAAGCAATGTTTATATGCGAGTGAAAGATTCCACAGGAAACTGGTCGCCCGAAAAACCAATTACAAACGCACTCAATCCGATTGACCAGATCTCATTATCCAAAGATGGAAAGAAACTGCTTTTTGTATCATTGAACAAAGGTGGTTATGATATCTTCTCGATAGACAATCCTTTTGAAAGAAACCTTGGGCTTGCACAGCTTGAACCGACTGATTTCGTTAAAGATATGCAGGACTATGCGAACAAATTCGGAAGAGAAGACAATACCGGTTACGAAGACTCTGTTGCAGTTACAAAGGTTGATACAAAGTCTGATACCACGAACAATGAAGTCAAAGATAAAGCGGGCATTGATATCAATTCAGGAAGTATGGACATCACGAAAGGGAGTCTGAATCAAAATTCCGACTCTACAAATTCCGGGATTGATTTGAAGCAGATAACACCACAAGATACAATGAAACTTTATGGCGATGACATCAGCATTAGTTTTGAAGATAGCAAACAAAATTCATCTTCCAGCCCAAAGGACAGTTCATATATTGAAAATTCTAAATTCCGGATTTCGGACAATACCAATTCCGACGGATCTTTCAGGATTAAAAACTATAAAGTAAAATTCACACCGGACCTGGTTTACGGAAATGCAAGCTATACTTCATTTTACGGGGTTCAGGGAGTTGCGCAGATTGCATTGAGCGATATGCTTGGCGATCATAGGATATACATCCAGACTTCGATGGTAATTGATTTGAAAAATAGTGACTATGCGGTGGCTTATTATTATCTGCCGAAAAGAATTGATTATGGAATATCTTTATATCACACGGCCAGATTTGTAGATTACGGAAGTCAGTATTTCAGTTATCTCTATAGATACAGAACTATCGGCGGAAATTTCTCTGCGTCCTATCCCATATCGCGGTTTAAAAGAATTGACGGAAGCCTTGGTGTGCAGTACATCACAAGGGAAAACATGGACATTACTGCTGAACCCGTTGAAGAAAAAACTTTAATAATACCTTCAGTCAGTCTTGTTCATGACAACACACTGTTTGGTTATACTTCACCTGTTTCCGGAACGAGATATAACTTTACTGTACTCTCATCGCCAAGACTAAGCAGTGATGGAATCGGGTTCGCATCATTGCTGATGGATTTTCGTCATTACTTTAAGCTTGGAGATGATTACACATTTGTTACTCGTGTGTCAGGAGGAGCCAGTCTTGGACCAAATCCACAGAAGTTTTTTATAGGAGGAACTGAAAACTGGATTAACAGAGAGTATGAGCATTACACGCTTCCGATTTCGGATATTCAGGACTTTGCATTTTCAGCGCCGGGTTTCCCGCTTCGTGGTTTCAATTATGACAGAATGTCGGGTTCCAAATATTCAATAGTTAATCTGGAGATGCGATTCCCTCTGTTCCGATATCTTATCTTTGGAGCTCTTCCCCTGGGATTTGCAAATATTCAAGGAGTGACATTTCTTGATGCGGGAACGGCTTGGACAAATGACAAGGCTTTTAAACCTGTACACAAGGTGAACGGCCAGATAAGGACTAACGATCTTTTGCTTGGTACCGGATTCGGAGCAAGAGCAAACATGTTCGGATTCCCTTTCATGCTTGACATTGCGTGGAGTTACGATCTTGATAAGTTCTCTGCACCAAAATATTACATATCTCTCGGATATGATTTTTGATTCTAAGTTCCAAAAACAATTCTAAGTTCCAAAAACAAAAGACCCGTGCCGGTAATTAACTCGCACGGGTCTTTCTATACACCTTTGGAAATATTATTCCTTGCTCTCTGAAACTACTTCGACAGTTTCTTCTGCAACCTCTTCTGAAGAGGCAACGTCACTCTCTTTAAGAACATTGACCTTAAGTTTCGCAATTACAGAAGAGTGAAGTTTTACATCCACTTCATGCTCACCCAATGATTTAATGGATTCCTTCATCAGTATCTTTTTCCTTTCTATTGTCTGGAATCCTGCTTCAAGAAGTTTATCATGTATCAAATGCGAAGTAACAGAGCCAAAGATTTTATTATCTTCGCCTGCCCGGACATAGATGTTTATGGATTGTCCTGTCAGATCACCCGATAATTTTTTTGCTTCTTCGATTTGCTTTTGAATCTTCTTGGCGCGCTGCTTTCTAATCTCTTCGAAACTTCTAAGATTTGAATCACTTGCAATTGTTGCAATTCCCTTTGGAATCAGGAAATTCCTGGCATACCCTTCTCTGACATCTACAACCTGTCCTTCATCACCGAGCATTTCAAAATCCTGCTTTAAAATGATTTTCATTTTTTGTGTCTGTTTAGAAAAAATTAAGGGTGGAGAAAGCCACCCTCTTCAATTACATAAAACTGTATATATCTACTTCCCGGCATTATTCTTTATCAAGTCGGAGTCCTCCGGAGAAAGCAACGCATCAAATGAATCATCTGTAAACGTTGTTATTTCATCTTCTCTTTCTGTTCCGGCGCCGGTTCCTCTTTTATTCAAGAACTGTATCCTTCTGGCTTTTATTTCAACGATGGTCCTGTTAGTTCCATCTTCGGTTTTAAAAGTTCTGCTTTGCAATTCACCATCTACAAGAACTGCGTTTCCCTTTTTAAGCCTGTCTTTGCAACTATCGGCGAGTCTGTTCCATGCAACTATTCCCACATAACATACATCTTCTTTCCATTCTTCATTTTTGTCTTTGAATCTTCTGTTGCTGGCAATCGAAAAATTTACGACAGGTGTACCGGATGTTGTTTGTCTGAAAATTGGGTCCTTTGTCAAATTTCCCGCAATTACTACAGAGTTTAGCTCAGGCATCTTATAGTCAGCCATATTTTTCCTCCAAGTTGGATATTTTTTTAATTAATGAATATTGAATTAATTGCTTTGTACTGGCTCTGTAATACTTTCTTTCTTGTCACTTTCAGCAACTGCATTTTCCGGAACAGAACTATTCTGTTTTTCCCGCATCTCATCAAGCTTTGATTGCGCAATGGCTTTATTTCTGAAATGCTCATCTTTCTCTTTCCTGGTTTTCCCTGAAACGAAAATTGTCAGATATCTCAATATAGTTTCATCAAGTTTATAAACTCTCTCCAGTTTAGGAACTAATTCCGGCGAACAATTGATTTCAAAACAAACGTAATATCCGTTTGCTCTTTTCCTGATGGGATATGCAAGTCTCCTGCGGCCAATCCGGTTTACAGCAGCAATATCAATATCATTTTTGGACAGGAATGTTTCAAATTTTTTGATCTCATCTTCTACTGCGGAATCGTCAAGATTTCCGTCAATAATAATGTAGGACTCGTAAAACTTCTTCTGCAAAATTTGCTTAAATAGGGTTATTGAAAGCTACAAATATATTATCTAAAATGCTAAGAATCAATATAATTTGAGGGTGCGGGAGGCGGGACTTGAACCCGCACGCCTTGTGAGCGCCACCCCCTCAAGATGGTGTGTCTGCCAGTTCCACCACTCCCGCAAAAAATAATTTACTGCAATTTATTGAATTCCTTTTCGAGTATCAATTTACTTGCAATTACCATACTGAACAAACTGAATTGACTGGATCAATTTGAAACTTATGATTTCAAGAAGAATTTCAGGCTGTTTTTGATTTTCTGGAAATTTTTCTGATGAGTCTGAAAATTAGTATTGAAATAACTACTACAACAGCAAAGGCAATTAGCGGTAACCAGATTGCCAAAAAAGATACAACAAAAGAAGAAATCCCTTCTATTGTTGAGACTATAGGATTACCGATGCCGGTTGTAAAAAATGAAGACAATGCTCTTGCTTTTACTGTCAAAAGCTGGACATTCATAGCCGCACCTCCTCCACATACAATTGCCAATGTCCATTTCAATAACGGATTTATATCAACAATAAATGAACCCGACAAAACAATGCCCGCAATTATTGCCAGCGGACTTGAAATCAAATCCAGCATGTTGTCAATCCAGGGACTGTAGTAACCTCCAATTTCCACCACTGCTGCAACACCAAAGGCAATCAGAGCCGGGTATGTACCCATCCACATTGCACTCTCCGGCAGACCAACCCAACCTGCAATTGATGCGATGCTGATTACCAGAAACGGCACAAAAACCCTGAATCCGCTTGCGGCACTTAAACTTATACCCATGATTATGCTTAGAAAAATCTCCATCGTATCCGAATCTGAAAATGATAGAAGCAAAAATATAAATTCACATCAATAATTAAAAGAATATAATTTGCTTTCTTATGATTTTGATGAATTAGTCCGAATCATTTGACAAAGGTTCATATATTATTGCTGGAACCGATCGGAAACGATGAGTGCAAACTATTAGCATTGACTAATGCAGCATTCCTCACTATTTTGCAAATGATTTGCAAGAAAACTATGTTAAAATGCTGAAACATAACCTTCTTATCAAACTTGACCGGATTGGATTCATTGCAGCAACACTCTGTGCCATTCATTGTATGGCAATGCCTTTCATTTTTGTATTCCTGACATTGTACAGCTTGCAGTTTGCCGCGAATCCAGTCATTGAATTCTCATTCATTGCCGCCAGTATTCTGATTGGTGTCTTCACATTCAGGCATGGTTATTACAAGCATCATGGTCGTATATATCCTTTCTTTATGTTTATGACCGGTCTGGTCATCGTCTTGACAGGTCATTTTGTTTTGGATGCACATTCTCATGCCGATAGCGAATTTCCCGCTGCAGCTTTGATTGCTCCGATAGGCGCAATGATAATCGGATTAGCTCACTATTTTAACAGGAAGCTATCCAAGAGTTCATGCACAGTATCTCATAGCTGCTAATTATTCGCAAAACAAATTTCCAAGTTTCTACACCGGCATCTATATTTACACAATATCATGCCAACAAATTTTATTTTCATTGCAGATTCCGAAATCACCACAAAAAAAAACCTGCAGCAAAAGAAACTGCAGGCTTTCATTTCAAAACTCTCTGACGATTATTTCCTTTTGTATGAAATTTTCTTTGGCACGGTAAATTGTCTCATACCCTCAATGGAGCCTATAAATCCAAATCCACTTTGCTTAATTCCTACCCAAGGTGTACCGGAGACTCCGCCGATTCCCTGATTCACTCCTATCATCCCTGACTCTATTCTGCCTGCAATCATTTTTCCGCGCTCAAGATTCTTTGTCCACACGGTTGCTCCCAATCCAAATATTGATGCATTTGCTTTTTCAACTGCTTCTTCTGCATTTCTCACTTTCTGAATACATATTACAGGTCCGAATGTTTCTGTATTCATTATATCGTGTTTCTCTGAAACATTAGTAATAACAGTAGGCTGGATGAAATATCCGTCACGTTCTACCTTCTCCCCTCCGTAAATGACTTTTGCACCCTTGCGTCTCGCTTCTTCAATTTGATTAAGAACATGTGACCTTTGTGTTTCATTTACCATAGGTCCCATATCAACGTTTGAAAATCCATCTCCTACTTTATACTTCTTTACTTCTTCCAATACCATTCGTTCAAATTCTTTCGCAATCTTGTCCTCCACATAAATTCTTTCAACAGAGACACATACCTGACCGGAATTTCTTAAAGAACCATGAACAGCATACGGTACTGCTTTCCTAAGATCAGCATCTTTGAGAATTATCATGGGATCCTTTCCCCCAAGTTCAAGGAGGAGTCTATTCAATTTATTCGAACATGCTTTCATAATCTTCTTTCCAACCGCTTGAGAACCAACGAATGCTACCATGTCAATATCTGAATGAATCAGAATTTCGCCAACTTCTTCCGCACCCTGAAGCAAATTTATTACGCCTTTGGGAAGATGTCTGTTATAAATTTCATAAATAGCTTTTCCTGCAAGAGGAGTATTCTCCGATGGTTTGAATATAACCGTATTGCCCATTAGTATTGCGGGTGTAAGCAGTGATTCAGGCATTCCGACTGGGAAATTCCAGGGAGTTATGACGGCAATTGCTCCCAAAGGTACCCTATGAACTTCAGTTACAAGGCTGTCTTCTCTGAAAGTTTCTGAAACAGCCGACCTTTCAGCAAGCACAATGTTTTCTTCGATCGCATACGCAGTACCTTCACATTCTCCCACTGCCGATTTGTAAATCTTTCCCATTTCTTTGGTGACGATCTCACCTATCTTTTTTTTCTCTTTGTGGAGATCTCGGGCAATATTTTTGAATAAAGAAATTCTTTTCTTCAACGGTGTCTTACTCCAGACCTTAAAAGCTTTTCTTGCAAGCTTTACTCCGGAGGCAATCTCGCCCGGCGATGAACATTTTATCTTCTCTATTAATTCGCCGTTTGCAGGATTAATATCTAAAATAAACTTCCTCATGTATTTGGCAATAAATTATTTGTTTTATAAAAACTTTTTGAAAAAAGCCAGAATGCCCTGTTTCCATGCAATTCTGTGCGTTACTCCTGTTCCTTGCTGAATCGTATGCTTATTGTCAAGATACCATTGATATGATCTGATCAGAGCTTGCGAATTAGAATACTTCGGATCCCATTCAAGCTGCGTCTGCGCTTTTTCAATTGACACAAATGAATCCGTATCAGCAGTACCATATATCCATTTATAAAGCGGAGAAATATTCAACAACTCAAAGAAGCGAAGTGCCGGCTTTACAAGTCCTGCGGGTGTTGTCATTACACGTGCCCCGGTTCCTGCGTATTCACACATTGCACCAACATCTTCATTGACAGTTCTGAATTCCTTTGCCCCGACATTAAATGTATCATTAATCTTGTCAATGGGAAGAGTACATGCCTGAAGTATAGCATCAACAAGATCCTCTACTTCAAAAAGTTGATACCTGTTCTTACCGTTTCCGATTATAGGAATCTTTACGCCTGACTCAACCCAATCATAGAGTATCTGAAACACGCCAAGTCTTGCGGTCCCGATAAAACTTTTGGGGCGGAGAATGCACACATTCAGTCCTTTCTTCCTGTACTCTTCGCAGACCTCTTCTGCGAGAACTTTACTTTCACCGTAGGGACCCACACCGTGACGTGGATGTGTTTCATAAAGCGGATGAATGTCAGGAACGCCATAGACCGCTGTTGAAGAAATATGAATAACCCTATTAACATTATTTTTCAAAGAGCTATCCAGCACATTTCTTGTACCTCCAACGTTGGTTTCCATAATATCCTTTTTCTTCCACAATGGAAGAGCAGCCGCACAATGAATAACTGCATCCACTCCTTTCATCATTTCATCCATCTGCTTCTTGTCTCTGACATCTCCGTATATGCATTTTATTTCCTTGTCATAATCATTCACTTCGAACTTAGCTATATCAAAGAAAACGCAATCACTAAAATTTGTAATCCTGTTTATCTTCTGCGCAATGTGATAGCCCAGGAATCCGGCACCACCTGTTACAACAATTTTCATTTACCTCATTCTGTTTTGTTTCAAAAAAAATTAAACACTTCCATAAACCTTTATGCAAGTGCTTCTCACCGAAGAGAACTCATTTTTGACAAGATCCCAAATGATGCCTGCAATCTCTCCGGTCTTTACCCATTTCTTTATTTCTTCAGGGCTTCCCCATTCACGATTCGCAGGCGTATCAATAATGCTTGGAATAATTGTGTTGCACCTTATATTAGAACTCTTCATTTCTTTGCTGACAGTCTCCATCAGATTGATCACTGCGGATTTCGAAAGCCCGTAACTGAATCTCCCTGCTTCAGGCTCTAAGCCTGCCATTGCTCCTATTGAAACTATCCTTCCGAAATTTAATTTCTTCATAACCTTCAGAGCTTCGCGTGTAAAGTAAAATGCAGATCTAAAATTCAAAGACAGCATCTTCTCGAGTTCGTCGGAGGTTGTATCAACAACATTTGCAGGATGTGAAATCCCACCGACTGTATTGACAAGGAAATCAATTCTTCCTCCTTCCTGTGCTGCAACATTTTCCACAAATTCTGACACAGACGACTCGTCAGTTGCGTTGCACACAAATGAAAAAATTTTTCGTAACTTAAAGTCTGCATCTGATTTCAGAGATGAATCAAAAACATTATTAAACTCTTCAATTGAAAGTGAAGGGACATACACTTTTACACCCTCATCTGAAAACTTCTCGACAACGGCTCTTCCCAAAGCTCCGGTTCCCCCGGTCACTATTGCAACTTTATTATCCAATTTTAATTTTATGCAAGACAGATTTTTCCGAGGTAAACGTTTCTGTCAGCCCCGGTTACTGATTTGATATTGGTCTTTGCGCCGTTAAGCAGTTCATTCGCTAACAACGCAAAGAGCACGGCTTCCTTATTTTCCGCCGTTATTCCATTTTGGTCTGCAATCCTTATCGTGACATTCCGGAAATATTCTCTTATCCATTTCAGCAAGAATAAATTTCTGGAACCACCGCCACTGATAATCATTTCATCAAGCGGAAATTTTTTTAAGTTGTAATACAAGGCGAATGCAGTAAACTTCGTAAATGTCGCCAATGCATCCTGCGGTTTTACACCTTTGAAATTTTTCATAACAACTTCAAAGAAGTCCTGCCCATATTGCTCTCTTCCCGTTGATTTCGGAAATTTTTTCTTATAGAACTTGTCTGATCTGCAAATGTGTTCAAATAATTTATCGTTTATCTTTCCCTTAAATGCTGTACTGCCATTAAAGTCAAATCTCTTTCCGAAATATTTCTTTGCTATCATATCAATAATCATATTGCCGGGACCTGTATCAAAGGCTATTACATCTTCTCTTCCTGAATTCTTCTTAAGGTAAGTTGCATTTGTAATTCCGCCAATGTTTACTAGAACTCTGTTACGATTTGATTTTCCGTAAATCGAATAATCAAGATAAGGAACAAGCGGGGCTCCGCTGCCGCCTGCAGCTATATCCGCATTCCGAAAATCACCAACTGTCAAAATTCCCGTGAGGTTTGATATGACTGAAGGATCGCCAATCTGCAGTGTGGACCCGGAATCGAATCCGTAGATTTTTTTCTTGCGGGGGTAATGATAAATTGTCTGGCCATGTGACCCAATCAAATCTATATCAGAGTTTCTTAATTTATTTGTCCTGACAAACTTATTTATTGAACGGGCAAAAAGTCTGCCTACTATAAAATTTGCTTTGCAAACATCCTCAACATTCCCAGTCTTCTTTGAAGAACAATGCAGAATGTAATTCTTCAAGTTTAAAGGTATCGCAAATGACTTAAAATCCTTAACTCTTATTTTCAGATCTTTACCTGTGCCTCTTATTTTTACCAAAGCAATATCTACCGCATCAATTGAAGTACCGGAAAGTATTCCAATTACATTCCTTTCCTTTTTCTTCAAAAGGTTTGCAAATCTTTTCATTAATGCAACAAATATAGCTTAAATACGAAAAATATTCTATGAAATTTGAAGTGCAAAAAATCCCGGACAGTTTGTTCAACCAAGACATAATCAATTTTGTATTCATTAAATAAACTTTTCGCAACTGATTCAAAGCTAAAGACATTAACGATTGAAAGGTTATCTTCTTGAGATGTTCTCGTATTTCAGACCATAACCAGATTCGGATATTTTAAAAATACCATTTATTTTGAAGTTATTTTTTTGGATTTTGGCTCAAACTTTAATCAATCACCGATGGAAGAATTTTCAATAGATACAAGACAGATGGATGATGTTACAATATTAAACCTCAACGGTTTCCTTGACGCACATACATCTGTTGAACTTGAAAAGAGGCTGGAGGAGCTGATCTCAAATAACAGGTTCAAGATAGTCGTGAACTTCGAGAGACTCTCATATATCAGCAGTGCAGGTTTGGGAGTATTCATGGCTTTCATTGAAACCGCCAGAAGCGGTTTGGGCGATATCAAGCTCTGCAAAATGAGTGATAAGATTTATAACATTTTTGACATGCTTGGATTTCCCATCCTTTTTGAGATATACAAAGAAGAAGTATCCGCAATCGAAAAATTCAGCTGATTGAGAACGCATGGGTGTATCTAACAAAATACTATTCGCAAGCTCCACAAAGAACCTTGCCCTTCTTAGAAATTTTATTGAGGCACGAGCAATATCTCTTGGACTTGATGAAGGCACAACAAATCAGATTGTTCTTTCAGTTGATGAAGCATGCACCAATATCATTAAGCATGCGCACAAGTTTGATGAATCGCAGAATATCGAGGTTGAGACTCAATTTACCGACGAGCAGTTTATAGTCATACTTAAATACAAAGGCAAGGCGTTCGATCCGAATAATTTACATTCTCCCGACATGAAAGATTATTTCAATAGATTCAGAGTCGGTGGTCTTGGGGTTCCGATAATGAAAAGATTCATGAGCAAGATTGAATTTGTTCACAAGAATTCCGATTATAACTTTTTAACACTCATCAAATCCATCAGTCGCTGAATCTACTCCTCAATGGACAAACACAATCCGGCACAGAAGCAGCTTGAACTGAATTCTCTGATAGAATTTTCACAACTCATCAGCAGCAAACTTGACCTGAAATACATTCTAAACAATATTCTCTTGAGCATAATGGGTAAGATGCTGATTTCAAAGGGGATGATTCTATTGAGAGAAACCGATGACCCGGATGAATTTGTCATCGAGGCAGCAAAGGGAACCTCTGCGCAAATTTCTGAGGCTGTGAAAATTATCTTTCCTAAAGTTCCTGTCTTTAAGTCACATGAGATGGAAGTTAGTAACGTGATTACATCAAAATTGGGAATGGAATATTTTTTTAAGATATATTTCCAGAACAAGTTTCTCGGTATGCTGTGCCTCGGCAAGAAGATGAATGATTCGGATCTTGGGAAGAATGAAATCATATTCATTGAGACTATGCTTAACATTTCCGCCTCTGCTATAGAGAACACAATTAAATTTAATGAAGTCAGCAGACTGAATCAGAACCTGAATAACAAGATACAGCAGCTCAAATCCCTCTTTGAACTAAGTAAAGAATTCAATTCAAATTTCGTCAACAAGCAAAGCATACTGAAACTCCTTAGTTACTCTCTTCTCGGAAATTTCGGGATCAAGGATTTTGCAATCATTTCGAGAAATCAGGAAGGGAATTTTTATCTGCTTTGGGATAACAAGAACCTCGATATCTCACAATTCGATCCGGAAAAGATTTATCCAAAAGGAAAAACTTCAGCGGACTACAAGAAGCCGATGAAAGTTGAACCGGACAATAAGGATGAATTTATGAATTATCTTTACAAGAAGAATTTCGAACTGGTGATACCTGCAGTTATCAAGAACGAGGTTGATAATGTAATTTGTCTTGGTAAAAAACTTAACAAGTCTCCATATACAGATGCCGACATAGAATTCCTCCAATCAATCGTTAACCTTTCCTTCATCTCCGTTCAGAATTCAATTCTTTTCCAGGAATATATTGACAAACAAAAGATAGAAGACGAGCTTAAGATTGCTAGAGAGATACAACTTGCGCTCCTCCCAAATCAGATTCCCGAAGTCAAAGGATATGAATTATCCGGAATCAATATTCCCGCATTGCAGGTCGGAGGTGATTACTATGATCTCATAAAACTTACCGATCACCAGACAGCAATTGTTATTGCTGACGTTTCGGGAAAAGGAACACCTGCGTCATTGCTTATGGCAAACATACAATCTGCTGTTCATTCTTATCTGAAATTGTTCGGCAAAGATACCTTCGATATCGCCAAAGTCACGGAGAATATAAATGAACTCATTTTTGAAAATACTTCTCCGGAAAAATTCATAACATTCTTCTGGGGAATTCTTGATTCGGAGAAAGATCATTTCGAATTCATTAATGCCGGGCACAATCCTCCTGTAATGCTGAAAAAAGATAAGTTTGTTTATCTTTCGGAAGGCGGATTCATGATAGGAATTCTTAATCAGGACATCAATTACGAAGTAGGAAGAATAGGAATAGAAAGAGGCGACATAGTTGTGCTTTATACAGACGGAGTTACAGAGGCAATGAACAAATCGGGAGAAGAGTTTGGAGAAAAGAGGTTGACTACAATTCTAGAAGAAAACAGAAACAGATCCTCCGAAGAAATTCTAGTATCAATCAAAAATTCTTTGGCAGATTTCACAAAGGGTACATCTCAATATGATGATATAACGCTCATTGTGCTGAAGAAAAAATGATTTGAGTTATTCTCTCCAAATCTGATCCTTGCTCTTGAGCGTCATCTGATATTTTCCGTTATACTTTTCCAATACACCCTTCATATAAATATAATATTCCTTCAACAAATCCATATTTAAATCCTGAAGCAACACGGAGTCTTCTTCATGAACAACTATTTCAAAAACTTTTTCTTTTGAAACGGGAATTCTCATAAGATAAGGAAATTTTTTTGTAAGTATGTCGCTGATACCTCCGAATATTATAATCTCTTTCCCGACACTTTCCTCAAGCCGGTCAAAGTCCTTTGAAACCGAAAGGTTAAAGTAAGATTCATCAGATGAATGAACTTTCTTATAAGTTTCCAATTCTTCGGCTCGTTTGTTCCACCATTTAAGCCTTTCATCATAATCGGGATAATGCAGTTTATTAGCATCCCAGATCCCAAGCTTGTTATTGCGCGCGTATTCCTGCGCTAAAACAAATTCATCATTAAACCTCAAACTATTTCCATACTTATTAAAGTAAGGGCTATAGCCCTGTCTTATACATTCCACATTATAGTTTATTTCCTGTCCGTTCTTAACGGCAATGAGATACACCAGATATCTTCCGAACATATCTTCATCTCTTCCATCGCCTTCTCTTTCGAGTCTCACATAATCAACATCTTTAAAAAAACCTTCCGCCCATTTCCAGGCTTCATAGCCAAAGGGCGAATCTGTCTTCACAGGCATCAGACTTCCATCTCTTTCCATTTTATAAAATTCTTCCCAGTGTTTTGCAATCTCGTTAGTTTTCTGCTCCGCGTCATCAGTTTTAAATGTTTCTTCTGTATCAATGCCAAGCAAACGAACGGGTCTGTCAAGATTATCAAATCTGAAAGTGTCACCGTCAGTTACCTTTCTAATCTTAAACTCGCCTATCACAAGCGAACTGTCTTTCTTGCACGAATAGCATACATTGCATAGCTGCATGAAGAAAACAAAAATAGCGATTCTTTTTATGTTCATTATCGAGTCTTATAAAAGAAAAACTCCTATGATCACATACATAAGAGTTTAAAATGTTTAAAAAAATGTTTTCGGGTTTAGTGCCTTGTGCCTTCGCTTACAAACGGAATGATTGCAAGATGTCTTGCTCTCTTAATGGCAGTAGTCAATTTCCTTTGCATCTTGGCAGGAGCGCCTGTAATCCTTGCAGGAAGAAGCTTTCCCTGTTCATTAAGAAATCTTGTCAGCAACCTTGCATCGAATATATCTATATAATCTTTCACCCCTCTCTCTTTGAATGGATCTCGTTTCTGTGACTGACTTTTCTTCGTAGTAATCTGCTGTGTAAGTTTGTAATTCGAATCTCTTGAATTCTTAATTTGCTTTTTCATCTAAAGATTTAGTTTTTAAAGGCTGTAATTTATTCAAATCCGATTTCAATAACAATTCATTTTGAGTGAATTTGAAGTGAAATAAGTTGAAATAATATGAATTTGTATGATCTGATATGTAATTGTGAATTATTAAATCCTGATGTGGTCGTTTGTATCGCCGAGATTTATTTCTATTTCTCCCTGACGGAGACTGACTTTGTCAATCGGGAAAAGGGAAATATTTTCTCTGGCCCATTTTGCTGCGATTCCGTTAAGAGGACTTGTAACGTTATAACTTTGATAGGTGATCATATCTCCGATCTGATACACAATATCTACCAGTGTTTCACCCGATGCCCAATAGTCCCCTATACAAATATCATTCGGAGATGCCAAACGAAAATTGGGATGAAATATTTCGGTGAGCATGTTGCACTGCGGCTTCAATCTGGGGTAGTCTGAATGCAGATAAATTTCAATTGCATGATGATTAACAATCTCGAGTTCCTTTTCTGAAGATGCAGGATTTGTTATCAGCCTCAACCCCTTCATATTCTTAAAGTAAACAATATACTTTTCCGGCGGAAGACTTTCGTCGTCGCTTTCAAAATAGATATACGGGTGATCGGAAAATTCTTCTTTCATCTTCTTGAAATCCGAAATCAACCTTCTATGTCGTGGGCTCAACTTTCTGCCAATTAAGAATTTTTCTAAAAAAAATTTTACAATTACTCACTAAACTCCGGTATTTCAATCACTTGACCAATTTTAAGATCTGTAACCTTCTTCATATTGTTATGCTTCATGAGTAAGTTAATACCGGTTCTACTCTTATAAAACAGATTGGAAATTTTTTCAAACGTATCGCCGGGCTTTACGGTATATTTTGTAACCTCTGAAGAATTTTCCTTTGCAGCCGGCTCTGTTTTTGTAACGGGAATTTCCTTATGCTTATCTTTCTGATCTTCTGTTTTACTCTCCCGGGTTTCTACAGTTTCCGTTTCCGGATTTTTTGAAGCTTCTGTCAATTTTTGTTCCTTCAATTCAGAACCGCTTAGCTTCCTGTTAATTTCCTTATCAAGCAAGTAACTATCTATAAGATCAGACAATCTCTTATTTTCGTTTCTGATTTCCGTAAGATCTTTCACATATTGTTCTTTGAGAAGCGCTTTCTGCCTGAAGTCATAATAATTGTAAATCATAAGCAGCAGCAGTATAAGCGTTACAAACAGCAAAGCAAGTATTACATAATTTTTGTGCTCGGCTTTCAGAATCTTTCTGCCGTTGTTGCTTTCACCGTTTAATTCCGCGACGGAAATTTCAGACTGAAGATCCGAGTAATCATTTTCAAACAAAGAAGCATTTGGCTCGCACTCATAGACATAATACCCGGAGGACTTCACCGTCTTCCCTTCATTCCAGGAAAAGAAACCTCTGTCATGAATTGTAGGATCATAAACATAGGCGACCATATAATCCATGTTGAAGAAGTTTTCCTGAATGAACATATCATAGTTTGAAAGAAAAACCGTATGACCTGGATGCGAATGGAACCAGCCAAGGATTTTCAATCCTGGGAAGTCTCTTTCAAGAATTTCATTTATCCTGTCCCACGTTTCATGTGTAAACGTCAGTCTGGAGATTGAGGCATTCGTATGTTCTGCAATTATATAACCCTCAATCTTAATGAATTTTTTCCCGACACCATTTTCGCATTCAGTCCCGATAAGCACACCACCCAGCTCATTATTGAGATCGCTCGCGAGATATTCATCTACCTTCTTAAGCGCTTTCTCCTTAATATAGATTCTAAGAATTTGATCCGATGCCTCGCCAAAGAATTTATGGTCTTCCGGGAACTCGCAGGAATTAATGTCCTTCGAACCGGAATTCTCTTTGATGTCAATCTTCATTGGTTTAATATAATCAATGAAGAAAAAAGATTAAATCAACTTTTTAGAAGAATCGAAAAAAAAGAGAATTCTCCCTGATTGGAAAATTTAAGCCAGCGATTCCCATAAGAATGCGAAAAACAATTTCTGTTTCTGAAACACCAATCTCATTAATTCTTAACGACAATTCTTCTCGGGGATATACCTGTTGCAAAAGTTCCTGTCATGTTTCCATTTAAATCAAACACAATAAGACTGCCACTCGTTACAAAGTCCTTTGCATTTGCAACGTAATGCTTACCGTTCACAGCATCAAAATTGTATCCTGTCCATATTTCTGTTGCCGCATTCTGATTTGTTATGAATAACTCCGACTGTTTCGTAGAAAGATTCAGCTTCACCACATTGTTGGTGTAACATAGAAAGTAGATGTTGTCATTGTTTGGATCTACTCTGATATCTCTGTCAAACCCAGATGCAAATCCATTCGAGATCACAAATGAATCGAGTCTCGAATAAGTATCAATGTCATATTTGTAAATTATGCCTGTAGCGGAAGTCCCCGGACAACCTATCAGTAGCTTCCCGTCATTTGTAAATGCAAGCGAAGAAGGCGTTTGCCTGACCTTTATAGTATGAACTACTTGATCAGTTGCCGCATCTATTACACTCACTGTTGAATCTGTGGCTCCCTGATATACACTTGTATTACATACGAAAACTTTGCCGCCTCCGGAAATAATTTCCTGCGGATATGTCCCGACAGGAATCGAGCCTGTCACCTGCCAGATGGAAAGATTCAAAACGGAAACATTATTGGAAGGTCCGTTTGTAATATAGACTTTGTCGTTGGCTATCGTCAGAGAATATGGGTTTGTGCCGATACTTGATGAGACATCAACAGCTCCGCCGGTATCAAGCAAATAAATTTTACCCGCGGAGTTGAAATTTCCCTGTTCAAGAAGGTACAGCATGTTATCTTTAAGAATCAGACCGTCAGGAAACAGTCCTATACTTCCGGGATGAAAAATATTTTCGGATATTGAATTTGTATTGATATTATAGAATGACAATTTACTTGAGCCTGCGCTGAATCCTCCTTCAGATAATACATAAACTCCTTTCCCTGCTATCGTTGCAGGAATATTGTTTACAACCTCATCGCGGCATCCGGTGAAGCATATAATTGCAGACAGAAGAAATAACGTTATGATTGTTTTCAATTTTGTTTTTCTGAATATTATTTAAAAAATATTTGTCTATTTTTTTTTGATCTGTTAAAAATCAATTCCAACTCTTATGGGAATACCCTTATCGAAATAGTGCTTTACTTTTCTCATCTCGGTGATGAGGTCAGCCTTTTCCTCAAGTCCTTCCCAAAGTTTGTGACCTGTCATCACAAGTTCAAATCTTCTATTCTTATTATATAAATCAATCAGCCCGTCTATATCATTTTTATCAAGCAAATGATAGACAACTGCTGCAATTGCCTCATCGAGAATGAGAAGATCCTGCTTACCGTTTACAATGAATTCCTTCGCGATATCAAGAGCGCGTCTTGCTTCTCTGAAGTCGTCTTCGGTATTTTTGAATCTGAATGTTCCATCCGCATTCATCCTTTCGCATCCTGTTGAGAAAAATTCAACGTCGCATCCGGATTTTTGTAAAAGCCTTAACGTATGAAGCTCCGAATAGTGCTCGTTCACGCCCTCATATCCCTTATCGAATTGTACCAGCCTCACCTTCAACCCTGCGCCGAGAGCCCGCATGATAAGCCCCATCACGCAAGTAGTCTTTCCTTTCCCATATCCGTAATAAATATGAAAGCAATGCTTTTCTTCTTCGGATAATTTTTTATAGTTCTCGATGGTCTTAAGAATTTTTTCTTTATATTTTTTCCCGCCTGCTTTTTTTGCACTTTCTAATTCTGTTTTTTTCAATGTTCCACTCCTATATTAATATTAAAACTTCTAAGAGGCATCGGGTAGCCCGAAATTACCTGATAGTTTTCATTTAAGATGTTATTTACTTCAATTCCAAGTTTCAGATTAAATTTTCCCAGTTCAATCTTCTGTGTCATGTTTCCGTCCACCGTGCCTGATGGCGGGAGATAATTCCTATTCTCTAAATCTGTGTATCTCTTACCGATATAACTGTAGAACAAATTGGTTCCAAAGTTCCTGTACCCGACCATCAACCCAAACTTGAAAACATGTTCCGGCACATAAAACATCTGCTTGTCATAAGTTGGATCATTATCACTATTCTTATTTTTTTTCAACGAACTTGTAAATGTGTAATAAAAATTCAATCCTGCCTCCAGTACATTTGAAAAGGTCTTAGATGACTTGAGTGAGACGGCAGCGGAATTCGATTCAGACTTGCCGATATTTTCAGGCTGCCAAATTCCGTTTCCCTTCGGAGTCCAGACGATTTTGTCTGTGGCATTAATGTATGTATATGAAATCTCGAAAGTGTTTTCAGAAAACAGATTGAATCCTGCTATAGCGCCGATGTCAGCGTTGAATGAATATTCAGGATCAAGATTCTTGTTGCCGATATTATTCCAATACAATTCATTGAAAGTCGGCGAAGCAAAATTGTTTCCGGCGCTTGCTTTGAGATTAAGATTGTAATTCTCAAACGGTTTGATATTGAGACCGAGTTTTCCAGAAACTACATTTTTATTTATGTCCGAGAAATAATCATACCGGAGATTCGGGAAAATGTTTACCGATTTACTCAACGGAATTCTGAACGACCCATAGAGTCCCGGCTGGAAGCGCTTTATCCCGCCTTCAGTTTCATTACTTTGGAGCGAAAAATAATTGAGATCAAATCCCGAAGTAACTGAAAACAATTTACCCGAATAATCATAACGTGATGAATTTGATAACGTGATGTTTTTGTAATGGCTGCTTAATGAGTTATCGTGATAATTCGAAATGCTATTCTGAAAATTGAATTCTGATTTCAGGGATGAATTGCGAAAAACAATTTTTTCGATTGACGCGATGCTGTTCCAGAATCTGTCTCGTTGATTTGCATTTGAAGGAGACGAACCTGCTTCAATTCCCGGTAGGTTAACATATCTGTCGGTGTATGAGGAGAAGAGCCTTAACAATAATTTCGGGTTTAGTTCATATTTCGCATTCACTCCATATTCGGAATATTCATACCCGGCGTTTTCTCTTTGTTTAAGAATCATGTTCATCCCGTCATTGAAAAAGTAATTGTAATTATTGTCTGAAACATCCCGAGAAAAATTTAACCTTGCATCGAGCTTACCTATATGTGAGCCGATGCTTCCGGAAAATTTTTTATGAGCAAAGGAGCCTGCAGTCGCATTAATATCAAGATCAAGTTTTTGCAAGTTGCTCTGCTTTGTAATTACATTTATCACTCCGCCTATCGCTTCGGAACCATAAATCGAACTCGAGCCGTTGTTCATTATCTCAATTCTTTCAATGTTGTCTTTTGAAATCTGATTCAGATCCACAAGGTTATTTTGCTCGGAATTCAGTTTGAACCCATTTAGCAAGATTAATGTATGTTCAGCGCCAAGTCCGTTTGCCGAAATTGTGCTTAGAGAATTTCCTCCATAGCTCTTGACGAATACTCCCCCGAAATTTCGGAGAATATCCGAAAGGTAACTTCCGTTGACTTTCCCGATGTTTGCAGAGTTCAATATATCAACCCTGACAGGTGAAAGAAAGACGTTCGTACTGATTCTGCTGCTTACTACATTTATTTCATCTGTAGAATAAGCCGAAGTATCAATCAATTGTGAATGAGCAACCGAATGTGCAAGAAGAAGCAATACAGGCAATATGTAAGTGTAATTTTTTTTCAAAACAAAAAAAACTCCCGGCAACTTTTAACTTCGCGAAGGAATCTGAAAAAATAAGTTTAAAAGTTACAGGGAGCTTTTTCGAATTTCATCAATGATCTTTTCTCACGAAGATTTTGAATTGTGAATACATCCGGCAGGTCTCCTGACTCTAAAGCTATTTCCGATCGCCTTCCCACTCTATTTAAGAGCAGTGGTCTGTTGAAAACGGTCTTCTTTATTACAGTTGCGTGGACAGTTCCGGCATCACACCGGATTCCCCATTATCCCATATCGGGACCGAACATATCATGTCAAAGAACTTTAACAAAGTTAATCATATTAATTTGGTTTGTAAAGTTAGTTTCGCTTGACTGCCTCTTCACTTTATTAAGACACATTCACAAATTCTCCATGATTTCCAATACCAATGGGAAAGACAATTCCGAATAAGTTAGAATAGACTTTGCACAAAATAAAAAAGGGCAACCAATGATTGCCCTTTTTGAAACTATAAAGTTTACTCTGATTTATTTTACAAGCATCATCTTTCTGGTGCTTACAAAATTGTCAGCGATAATCTTATAATAGTAAACTCCTGAAGTCAGGTCTGCTCCGGCTTTGAAATCAACCGAATAGTTTCCTGCTTGCAGATTTTCGTTAACAAGTGTTTCAATTTCTTTTCCAAGCGCGTCATAGATCTTCAAATTTACTTTTGATGATCTCGGGATGGAGAAATTGATTTTTGTTGCCGGGTTAAAGGGATTGGGATAATTTTGATTCAATGAATAACCATCGGGTACTGAACTGTTGATCTGATTTACGAGTGTTACCGTTTCTGTAATTTTTAATATAGCGCCATTTGCGGTCACAGCATATCCGTAAACAGAAGTTCCGCTTCTTTTGAATTCCATGTGAGTAACACCGGTAAGACTTGATGTTGTCATTGTTGTCCAGGTAAGACCGCCGTCTGTGCTCTTTCTGATTACACCTGATGCTCCGGCGTTTCCGGAAATGTAACAAGTGTTGGTTCCTTCAATCCATTTGATAGTGCAATAGCCAGTGAGACCTGCTCCTGTATTCACAGGGGTCCAGCTTACGCCACCATTAGTCGTTCGTCCCACGCTGGGCAGAGAAGTACTTGTAGCGATGAGGCCTGTCAATTTATCATCCTTGAATGCGAGCCCGGAAGTAAATGTTCCCGTTAAACCCGCTGCAGTTCTGTTATTGAATGTTACGCCGCCATCAGTTGTAACTATCATAGAGGCAGCTACATTGTTTCCCCATGCATAAAACATCGGGTCAATGACAACAATTGAATTTTGTGCAGAAGCTGCTCCGGAAAATCCGGGAGGATTTGTAACTGTCCATGTCTGTCCTCCGTCGGTGGTCTTTGAAACGTAATAAGCCTGACCGGAACCATTAGGCGGATCGCTCTCTGCAATCCCAAATGTCGGAACAGTTTTGGAAAATACTATTCCGTTAAAGAATCCTGCCGTCCCTCCTGTTGATCCAACCGGAGTCCATGTGGTACCTCCGTCGGTTGTTTTATAAAACGTTGCATTGCCTCCTGCGCCGCCTGCAGCACCACCGTTGCCGACATAAGCTGTATTTGCATCAATACCCCAGACACAGAATACATCCATGCTAATGCCTGTCGTAGGAACTGAAATCCAATTCAAGCCGCCGTTAGTAGTTCTGTTGATGATCGGTGTATTCACACCGTCAGCCTCCCAGACAATGTTTGCATCAACAACTGAAATGCTTGGGTATGCAGTACCCGTACCAACAGGCACTTGCCCCGCAAGTGTCCATTGGGAATAACCGTTATTGGCAATGCCAATTAACAATGCAAAAGATAAAACCAAGAAAGATAGTAAATTTCTTCTTTTCATTTTTTCTCCTCTTAAATAATTTTTTTAAAATAGTTTATGATAAAGTATTAGGATCTAAAATCCTGAAAATCGGGTGTGGAATTTTTTCATATTTTAAAAATAATTTTTCAAAGATTCAAGTTTAATGCTTGAA
Organism: Ignavibacteria bacterium; assembly: GCA_039810605.1. Classification (GTDB taxonomy): domain Bacteria; phylum Bacteroidota; class Ignavibacteria; order Tepidaquicellales; family Tepidaquicellaceae; genus JAGPCH01. Next base: position 34,591 of record JBDHXH010000011.1, read on the forward strand.
GAGCCATGAACTGAAAATCAATGAAATGTAAAGTTTGACAGAAACAAATTGCCGGCGATTTTATAGATTGCAAAAGGAAAGACAAAATTATGATTAACATTAGGTCCGTGAACATTGAGGGGTCGAAACCGTTTAAAACGGTTTTGACCCCTTGCCAGACCTTTGAGTCATGCATTCAGCTACACGTTACCTTCCAATTTGCCCAAGACCCTTTTCAAGATCCTGTGCATTCATTACAGGATAAGCATCAAGCTTTGCATTCAACTGCATAAAAAACGGCTCTGCAATTGCCGGCATTTGTGATGGATCTTTCATGTCAAAAACAATTAGCGCTGTTCGCATTCCATCCATAGCCGTGAAATAGGCTGCTTCCGGCTTTAGATTGTCCATCACTTCCTTCATTATTTTAGGAAGTGTTCCGTTCTTGATTGCATTGTTTGCTGCCGTTACTTCCATTTGCACTTTAAGCAATGTACGCATGATTTTTTTGTTGTTTAAGTTTTTTGGGTAAATGTATCTTTAAATTTGTAAAATTTGTTAAATGAGATTTGTTGCAATAATGCAGACACAATATACAAAAATTAAATTTTGTAATCTTTGGTTTCCTTCTCGATTATTCGAAACAAAAAAGGCGGACTGAATCAGTCCGCCCTGCAAGCAGTGAGGTTAATGAATTATTTTATTTAATGAGATTCATTCTCTTTGTTTCCGTATAACCCGAAGTGCTAAGTCTGTAGAAATAAATCCCGCTGGCTAAGTTTGAACCGTCAAATTCAACACTATATGTTCCGGCATCAAGTATCCCGTCAACATAGGTTGCTACTTCGTTTCCGAGTATGTCATAAAACTTCAGACTCACCTTTTCATTCTTGGGAATTGAAAAATTAAAATGCGTACTTGGGTTGAAGGGATTTGGATAGTTCTGTGATAAACTATAACCGGATGGCGTTGAATTATGACTTACGATTCCGGTTGAACCTGTCAATGATGTCTTGATAGACTGTTGAACATTACTGTTTGTCGAAATGCTGCTTCCCTGTTTGTAAACAAAGATGTTGAATGTACAATTTTCGGGAACGACAACCACGGGAGATGCGGGCACTACATAGTTAATTGTTCTTGTTTCTTCCTGACCTGTTGTCCATGATCCGGAATGAATAAGCTCTCCCATGTCTCCATTCACCATACTTTTTACAACGTGATTATGAACATAACTTGAACCTCCCGCACAGGAACTGTTACCTGTTTGAGGATATACGAGGTTGTCTTCGGTTATGACATAATTTACATAATAGTCGCCGGTCAAGTCAGCAAGCGCCTTTATCTTTACCACCGCTGAAAATGTCCTGGTAGATGCTTCATAATTCTTGCTTGTAATTGTAATACTGACTCCGGGTTGGATAAGGAGGGTTTGCAATACAACTTCATTATTCCATCCATCTCTCCCAATGACACCGCTCTTCCTTCCAACCACTCCTGTTGGATAAGAATTGAAACCAAACGCCTGTATCATTCCGAGAGAGTAAGACAGCCAGGGGTCGTTACCTGCTCCGTGATATTCCAAGACAACTGTATTCGGAAAGTTTTGAAGAATATCATGGATAATCGAATGACCGCAAGGGCACCACTGGCACCATGTTCCTGTGCAGCTTTCAAGTAAAGCTGTATATGTTTCTGATTTAACATTTTGGGGATTTGTAAAGATTACAGATAAAAACAACATAAGGGGTATGATTGCTTTTTTCATCGTGAACTCCGGTTTTGATTTAATGAAATATTTATCAACATTAATTCATTTCATTTCCTCTTTCAATGCGATTTTTGGTATACATTCTTCCCGTTCATTGGAACTCGGTTTTATTGTTTGAGATTTCTATACGACAAATCATCTTGATGACTTCGTAAAATATCCCATAAGACTTGTCTCGTACATAGTAATGAATAATTTTATTGGGGAACGGTGAGCTACATAACCTGAAATTTATGATTCATTATTAGTAACTTGCCTTAAATGAAATTCAAGTATAAGTAATCATGACTGAAGCGCCAACAGGAAACGTTACGTTCTTATTCACTGATATTGAGGGAAGTACAATGCTTGCACAGAATTTTCCGGAGAGTATTTCTGCTGCTCTGGGGAAGCATTCATCAATTCTTAAAGACACCATCGAATCTCATAACGGTTTTATTTTCAAAACAATTGGGGACGCGTTTTGCAGTGCATTTAAAGATTCCGCAAATGCAATCAATGCAGCTTTGGACATTCAGATGAATATCCAAAATGAAAAATGGGAAGGAGCTGTTATAAAGGTAAGAATCGGAATTCACAGCGGCCAGGCCGAATGGGGAAATTCAAATTATACGGGATATCTTACACTTGCAGGAGCAAACAGAATTATGTCATCCGCATTCGGTGGACAGATAGTTATTTCGGATACAACTTATAATCTTGCGAAGGAGATTTTCTACAACTCAAAATACACCCTCAAAGATCTTGGAGTAAGAAGATTAAAAGATCTGATTCAGCCGGTGCGGCTCTATCAGTTGACTTCTCCCGGATTGAAGGAAGACTTTCCTCCCATCAATACACTCGACGCGCGACCAAATAATCTTCCCGTTCAACTTACGAATTTCATTGGGAGAGAAAATGAAATCAGAGAAATCAAAAATCTTCTGTCTTCTTCGCGCTTGCTTACACTCACCGGACCCGGAGGCACCGGGAAAACCAGACTGTCAACTAAGATCGGTTCTGAAATGATAGATGATTTTGAAAATGGTGTCTGGTTCCTGGAACTTGATTCGCTAACCGATACGCAATTTATTGCAAAGCGAATTATTACGATGTTCAGACTTACAGTTGATCGCGATAAGAAAGATACTGATGTCTTAATAAATTATCTTCGTGAAAAAGAGTTGCTGCTGATATTTGATAATTGCGAGCATCTGATTGAAGGTTGTGCAAAAATTTCCGATGAACTTCTGCGATATTGTCCTAAACTTAAAATCATTGCAAGCAGCAGAGAACAACTTCACGTAGCAGGAGAGATTGTATTCGCAGTTCCTTCGCTGTCCATGCCCGAATCAATATCTGATGTTTCTGCAAGCCAACTTTCAAATTATGAATCTGCAAGGCTTTTCATTGATAGAGCGATTTCCGTAAATCCGAATTTTCAAATAACAAATGACAACGCTCACGTACTTGCACAGCTGTGTTATGACCTTGACGGCATACCTCTCGCAATTGAACTTGCGGCTTCCAGGATCAAAGTTCTGACTATCGAAAAGATTCTCGAAAGATTGTCTGACAGATTCAAACTTCTTACAGGAGGAAAACGAACTTCACTTCCAAGACAGCAGACCCTGAAAGCAACAATAGATTGGAGTTATGAGCTGCTTAGTGAGAATGAGAAAAGACTCTGGCAGCGACTTTCCTTATTCAAAGGAGGATGGACTCTTGAAGCTGCGGAGGCGGTATGCAGCGACGAGTCTCTCGACGAATATGAAGTTCTTGATCTGCTCAATCAGCTCGTTAATAAATCGCTCGTAAGAGTTTATCAGAGTGAATCGGGAGCCCGCTATGCAATGCTTGAAACAATCCGTCAATACGGAAATGAAAAATTTTCATCAGATGAAGAAAAGAATGATGTAAGGCGTAAGCAGTTTGATTTTTTTTACTCGATGATAAAGGATTCAGAAGAAATGCTTTCCGGCGCAGGCCAAAGGATCTGGATCAAAAGAATAAAAGATGATTATGAGAATATCAGACAGTGTCTGAAGTTTGCAATCGAATCTTTCCCGGATGACGCAGTTCACTTTTGTCTGGAACTGGGAAAGTATTGGGAAGTGCAAAGCTATTTTTCTGAAGGATTTGATTACCTCGACAACGCAGTTAAGAATGCAAAAAACCTCAAGTCCCGTGAAGAAGGTAAAGCGGAATACTGGAAGGGATATTTCAAGATGCAGCAGGGTAATTATCCTGCAGCAAAGGAACACTTTACCCACAGTCTGGAATTTTTTAAGAACCTGAATGACAAGTATCTTGAAGCAAAAGTACTTCTTGGATTTGGAACAACTTCAATGTACGAAGTAGATTTTGAGAACATGCATTTATATTCGGGGAAGAGTCTTGAAATTTCCAGAGAGTTAAAGAATAAATCTCTTATCGCACGCAATCTTCAGGTGATCGCATCCGGTCTCCTTCAGGAAGCCAAATATGATGAAGCAAGAAAGATGTTTGAAGAGTGTCTGGAGTTATTCCGCGAACTCGAAGACTTTGTAAGTCAGGCAAAAATTATCGGGAACATTGGACTGCTTGAGTATTGCATTTATAATTATGAAAAAGCAATACAGCCTTTGGAAGAAAGTCTGAAGATTAGAATTGAACTCAATGACAGACAGGGAATTTCAATTGCATTGAACAACCTCGGTGCTGCAAAATATATGATGAAGAACCTTGAAGAAGCACAGGTAGAGCTTGAAGAAAGTTTACGGATTTGCAGAGAACTCGGAGATAAGAGAACTTATGTTACTCCGCTAAGCACACTCGGACTTATATGTTATGACAGAAAAAATTTCAACGAGTCTATGAAAATTTTCAAAGAGGTCGTTCACATTTCATCGGAAATAGGCGACAAATATACATTGGCAAAAGGATTTGACGGATGCGCGAACAATCTTATTGAGATGAAAGAGTTCGGTAAAGCATGCGTTGCTCTGTCAAAATTCATTTCGCTGATGAAGTCATCTGCAAAGAAACATTTTATCGAATCTGAATACGAAAGATTTGAACTTATAGAGAAATCTATCAAAGAAAATATAAGCATCAGTGAATTTGAACAGTGGAAAGAGAAGGGAGATGCAATGAGCACCGAAGAAGCAATTGAATATGTTACGGAATAAATGAAGAGCAGCCGCGCAATTCAAAAAAATGCAGAGACAGCGCTTGAAGCGCCGTCCCTGCATTCTACCATTATGGCCGGATAAGACCAACAAACATATTCGAATTGTTTAAGGTAATTGTCAAATCTGTTATATCTGTATAGCCATCACCGGTAACATCAGTCACCACATAGCCGCTTGCAAATGTATTTGCATCGTTGAATACATTTACAACATCGGACAAATCTATCACATCATCCTGATTGATATCTCCGGAGAAGATTCCGTACCATATTGGAATAGAATCTATGATGTCAAGATTTTGTCCATAAGCCTGTGATCGAATGAGGAAATCATAATTCAAAACATCCGCGTTAAAACTTTGTCCGGGAGACTTGCTCCAGGTTTCCAATGAGTTCCTGTGCTTGAATACCAAGTAATAGTTGACTCCGTTATCTGCATAATAATAGTCAAGAGTACAGTTCCCCGCGTTGTTCAAATACCCCTTCGACGTTTCAACAATTCCATAAGGGGAAACAGTATTCCGAATATCAACCTGAATTGTATCTCCAATCATTGTGTTGCTTCCCTCATCATACCTTCCCTGAATAAACGATGTCAGATTCAGGTGCAGAGTATCACACGGCGGCAGTGAATCTGAAATTTCAAAGTAACAACATTCAAAAGTTCCGCTGAATAATTTTATTCTGATTGGAATATTCATTCCTGCAGCTCCACCGTAGATCTGGGCTGTGAGATTAGGAAAGTTTTGTCCCGGCAGTATCGGATTTCCGAAAGTATATACCTGCGGTATGAATGCAATCGGCTGACCGGGAGATGTAAGCTGAATCTTTGTAACATCGTATATCGTCCCGTTCTTCAAAGTAAAGTTAAAGAAGTAAGTACCATTCACACAGTAAATGCTGTCCTGTAGGACTTCCGCGCAAGTTCCACAGATCGGAAGTTTTATGCAATGCTCAATGTAACAGCACCACGGACAATCATCATTTACAAAATGAGCCGAGATGGTAAAGCAAACCTGTGCTGTTGCAACTGCCCCGGGTCCGATAAGCCTGACTTTCTTTACGCCTGATGAACCAAGCGGCGGTACAGGTGGAAATATTGTAAAGTTACTCGGCAATGTTACGACATAATTCGGAGGCTGCGGAGAGTCAACTGTTATTTCTAATTCCTCTATATATTTTGTCGGAGAATTATTGTGAATTTCAAATTCATACACATAAGTTCCCGTCGAATCACAATAAACTGTATCGCGGATAATGCTCATGCAAGTTGTATCAGCGCATGTATTCTGCCTGAAGACGTCAACGTCTCCCGGAGATCTTTTGTCACTGGTAGAATATGATCCGTTGAAGTCTATGAAGTGACTATAGTCGAGAAAATTCGGATTTGTAGCAGCCTCTGATCTGTCAGATATCTGCAGTCCGTAAACTACACCTAAGCTGAATTGATACAGATAGTCACCAGTCCCTACAATTATGCTGTCGCAATTGGAATTCGATTTTGTTATCGAATCCGAAGTTGCATAATCAAAATCAACACCACCGCAGGAATTCGCATAGTTCAGATAATTAAGTGATCCCCATTTGTGAGTAACATACACTGTATAATTGCCATTTATGTCACGGTCATAATCCAATACTCTTGAAAAGTGAGCACCCGAGCAATCGCCGTCAAACGATCTTTCTCCAAGCAGCATATCACCGTCAAACGAAAACTCAATATCGGTGACCGGTGCAGAAAAATTTGAAGTTATAAAAGGCAGTGTAATCTCAAGTTTCAAAGTTGAAGGGATAAAATCACCTGCATTGTCAAGCTGGACCGACCAGATCTCATTGTTCTGACCGCCATTTGAAAAATCGGAATTCCATCTGCTGAAGTAGAGCTTCACATTTGATGCGGTAGTTCCGTAAGAACCGATTCCCAAGAGTCTTTCTTTGAGTCTTGCAAATCCCGGAGTTCCGTCATCAGGCAGAAACGGATCATAAGTTCCAAGGACAATTCCTCCGGCTCCTATTCTATAAATCATTCCGTCTTCCATATTCGTTGCAAAGACTAAGCTGTGAAATTTGTCAAAGCAAATGTTTCCAATACCGCTGCCCATGTTAGGCATCGTGTTAGTATTGAGTATTGGAGGTCCCGGAGAAAAGTTACGCATTACGTAATCTCCGACATTCCATGTAACTCCGTCAACTTTGAATATCATAACGGAATCATTCTGCGCCATCTGAAGGCATGGGGAATAAATTGATGTTGATGCCGAAACATAAATATCGGGGGCCGATGCGTCTGACAATGCAATTCCGTAAACACTCCTCATCCTCGCCTTCGTCCAGTCGGGATGAGAAAATTGCGCGGGTGTAGTCCAGTAATTTCCTCCTGTGACAAACGGAGGAATATTCCTGATATCAACAACACGGAGGACATTATATCCCGGTCCCGCAAAATAATCATTCGAAGTCGCAACGCTCTGCCCCAGCCTCAATGGCTGTGAGAATACATCCATAGCCAATGCCAGAAAGAGGTTTACAGAAAAAAGGACAGGAAGGATTTTCGAACAGTTTTTCAAAAACAATTGAAGTTTGTTCATCTTCTTAATTTTAATTTAAATCAAATTCCCGTGAGGGCTTATTTAAAAAAATAAATCAATGAAAAATTTCTAAATGTAATACTACTGCTGTAAGAGAGATACTACAAATATCCGGAAATTTTCACATGGATTTCGAAGATGAGCAGCGATTCGCCTGCGTCAAAAAAATGTTCTTTGCAAGAAAAGACAATGGGGCTGTTTCAGTGAGAATCTCTGTATAACTTTTTCGTCAAATCACAAGGTGCAATATACTATTTTTAATTTTAACATAGTCAATGAAAGAAAAAAAATCTTCTGAAGCTGCAATAAACATTGTATACGATAAACAACTTTCAGTGGGGTTCGGATCTCACAAACGTATCTTGTTTCAAATTAATCAGACAAATATTAAATTGAAGAAAGCATTTGTAAACCATCAACGGTCTTTACAAACTTCAAAATTTTACAGACTAACTTTGAGTGGAATATATATTCACATTCCCTTCTGCAGCAAGCGATGTAACTACTGCAGTTTCTTCTTCATAACTAACATGGATCTCCTGGGGAAATTTGTCTCCGGTCTTCATAAAGAAATTGAGATGTATTCTTCGCGATTAAGAGATGAGAAGTTTGATACAATTTATTTCGGAGGAGGCACGCCTTCGGTAATGTCGCACCGTGTATTTGAAGGGATCATTAATTCGCTTTGCAAACATTTCAATATCGAAGGTGATGCGGAAATTTCCATGGAATCCAATCCCGAAGATTTCCTGGATAAATCTTTGTATGACTATAGTTCGGCCGGAATTAACAGAATTAGTTTCGGCGTGCAGTCCTTTAAAGATGATGAATTGAAATTCTTAACAAGGAACCACACCGCAGCCGATGCCGAATCGGTCATCAGAAAGGCAAATGAATATTTCAGAAACATAAACATTGACATAATTTATTCACTTCCCAATCAGACAATTCAGGATATTGATTTTTCATTGTCAAAAGCGTGCAGCCTCAATCCTACTCATATCTCCGCTTACACGCTGACCTTCGAGGAAAGGACTCCTTTATATAAAAGTATGCGTGAAAAGAAGATTGAAAGAAACCCTGAATCATCCGAAGCAGAACATTTTGAATTTGTTTCGAACAAACTTATTGAAGAAGGATTTGAACATTATGAGATTTCCAATTTTGCAAAAAGAAATTTCAGGTGCAGGCATAACCTGAAATACTGGAATTATGAAAATTATCTTGGGATCGGTCCTGCTGCTCATTCATTGCTCAACGGCTTTCGCAGCAATAACATTGCCGGCGTAGGCAAATACAATAATCTGCTTGAGCACAATGTTCTTCCGGTTGAAGAAACGCATGAGATCGGAAGAGAGCAAATGCATCTCGAATATGTAATGCTTTCATTGCGAAGTACCGGAATTAAATTCAGAGATTATTCACGCAGATTCGAAGAAGATTTCAGTGATAAATTCAGAGTCGTTATGGACAAGCTTATCACTCAAGGGTTTGCAGTTTCGGACGACGGAGTATTCAAATTGACAGAGAAAGGCTACTGCGTTGCAGATGAAATCATTGCAAAATATTTCTGAACAATTTATAAATTGATCTTCATCTTTTCGTTTTTAAACATCCTGACTTTTCATACTCCGGCAAAATAGCTCACATTTTTTCAGGAGCGCTTATGCCGATGATATCAAATCCATTTTTCAAAACATACTTTACAGCTAGACAAATCAGAAGTCGTACTTTGGATAACTCTATGTTACCGGTATCAACGACTCTGTTGTTATGATAAAATCTATGGAATTGCTCGGCGACTGCATTAAGGAAAGTTATGATCTTATGAGGTTCGTAAGAAACTGAAGAGCTTAGAATCTCTGCAGGAAATTTCGAAAGAACTTTAAGCAATTTGATTTCATCCTCTGTCGAAATAAGTTCAAGGTTAATCTTATCAATATCAGAATTTTTGTATTCCGGCAGATGTTCGTCGGCATTCCGCAGTATTCCGCAAATTCGCGCGTGGGCATACTGCAGATAATAGACCGGATTTTTTTCGGACTGTTCTTTTGCGAGTTCAACGTCAAAATCGAGATGAGTATTTGCCCCGCGCATCACGAAGAAGAACTGCGTGGCATCGGGACCGATGTCATCAATGAGATCATCAAGACTGTATGTCTTATCGCTTCGTTTGCTCATCTTAAAAGATTCATCCCCCATCTTGAAGGTAACCATCTGATGAATGATAACTCTGATTTTATCAATATCATATCCAAGTGATTCGACTCCGTACAAAACTTCACGATATGTATCTCTGTGATCTGATCCGAATATATCAACAATCAGATCAAAGCCTCTGTTAATTTTATTGATGTGATAAGCAATATCGGGCAGTCTGTAAGTCGGCTCCCCGCTTGACTTCACAATGACTTTATCTTTCTGAAAGTTTTTATCCTTGTTCATGCGCAGCCACAATGCACCTTCGGACTCATAAGCAAGCCCGTTGTTTTTATAATCTTCAATGACTCTGTCAATATCTGAATTTTTGTAAAGCGATGTTTCATTGAAAAAGACATCGTGATGAATCCCGAGACGATTGAGTGAATTCTTAATCAGTGCAAAATTAAACTCCTCACCGTAATTTTTGAAAAACTCCATATCGCTTATACTAACAAGTGAATCTCCTTTCTCTTCAAAAATTTTTCTTGCAATTTCTTTGATATAATCACCGGCGTAACCATCTTCAGGAAATGGGAAGTCAGGTTTGAAAATTTCCATATATCTTGCATAAACTGATTTTGCAAGATTATTCATTTGATTGCCTGCGTCATTATAATAATACTCGCGTGTAACTTTGTAGCCTGTCCATTCAAGCAAATTCGCAATTGCTTTCCCGAGCGCAATTTGCCTTCCGTGTCCGGCATGCAGCGGTCCGGTCGGATTTGCGCTTACCCATTCGAGATTAGCGGTCTTATCTTTGTTGATGTCGGATTTACCGTAGGATGACTTCTGCTTTAGAATCCCGGAAAGATTTTCCTTGTAAAAGTTATCGGCAATAAAAAAGTTGATGAACCCCGGTCCCGCAATTTCAATCTTGTTTACAATACCGGGGTCAGACTTAATGTTGTTCACAATTTCTTCTGCAACTTTTCGGGGTTGAATCCTATTCGCCTTTGCTATCAGAAGCGCTGCATTGGAAGACATGTCTCCAAATTTCTCTTCTTTGGGAATATCAAACTGAATCCTGACAGGTGAAAAACCGGACGATTCAATTGCCTTCGACAAAATGTTCTCGATATAATTTCCGATATCCAATTGCTATGAATTAAAAATAACTTGTGAATGCTGTGGCGTAAAAGTTGATTCAGGGAAGAGACCTGTACTTCAATTCAAATTCAAATCCATTTCATTTCTCTGTACCAATCAATCGTTTTCTTGAATCCTTCTTCGAGTGAATACTTGGCTTCAAAACCAAGTTCACGTTTTGCTTTTTCATTTGAACAAACCCATCGCAGTTGTGTTATGTCCTTACATTTTTCAATGTTAAGAGTTGCCGGATTTTTTGAGAATGTCGAAAACAATTCTGCAAGATATCCGACAGAGTAAACTACAGAATGCGGGATCCTGATCCTGATTGCCTTTTTGCCGAGCAATCCAGAAGTTGCATTGCCGATCTCCTCCCAGTTATATGCCTTATCCATGCAAATAAAATATTTCTGACCATTCGAGATTTCATTTTCAGCGGCGAGTATAATTCCATCTGCCAGATCCTCGACGTAAACAAGACTAAGATACTTGGCATCAAAACCTATGACGCTGTTGAGCCCGCGTTGAAAGGTCTTAAAATAGATTAGTATCTCTGTATCCCTTGGTCCGAAAACCGCAGGGGGTCTGATGATTGTAACCGGAAATTTGCCGGCATACTTCTCAACTTCTTCTTCTGCCTTCAACTTTGTAATTCCGTAAGTTGTAATTGGCTCCGGTTTTGTATTTTCATCCACCGGTTTGTCTGATCTTGCAGGACCTGCCGCGGCCTGCGAAGAAATTAAAACGAACTTCTTCAGAGCCGGATTTACCTTGTGAGTGATTTCAAGAAGATTTTTTGTGGCTTCATAATTACCTTTGTAAAATCCTTCTTTGGTTTTTGCCTTTACGACTCCTGCAACATGAAACACAAAGTCCATGTCTTTGATAACATCTTCAAGCGCTTCATTAGAAAAAAGATCACCCGTAACATACTTTACATTTTTTCCGTCGAGCCATCTGATTGAAGAACTCTTTCTTCTCATGCAAAAAAGTTCATAACCTTTTGCAAGCAGCTTATCTGCAAGATGACTCCCAACAAAGCCTGTAGCGCCGGTAATTAATGCCTTCAATAAAAAACATTTGTTTAATAAATAGAAGTTAAAAATTATAATTTGTATTTTCTATTCTCAAAGCATTAACTTACCTAAAATCAAAACCATCTAAGGAGACTAAATGGACTTATTTGAAAAGTGCTATAATTTCACAAGAGCAGATGAAGTTAAAGCCGCCGGTGTTTATCCATACTTTAGAGCTATCGAAGCAAATGAAGGACCCGTAGTAAAAATCGAAGGACGTGAAATAATTATGGCAGGATCAAATAATTATCTGGGACTGACTGCACATCCAAAAGTCAAAGAAGCGGCAATCAAAGCAATTAACGAATACGGTACGGGTTGTTCCGGCTCAAGATATCTGACGGGGACTCTTGATCTTCACATCAGGCTTGAAGAGAAGCTTGCGGATTTCCTCAATAAAGAATCGGTACTTCTGTTCTCAACAGGATATCAGACAGCGCAGGGCATCATCCCTACTTTAGTTACAAAAGACGAGTATATCATTTCCGATAAAGATAATCATGCATGCATTGTCGCGGCAAATATGATGGCAAAAGGCGCTTTCGCAGAATTCAAAAGATACAAGCACAATGAAATGGATGACCTTGAGAGAGTCCTGCAGAAAATTCCTTTGGAAGCTTCAAAACTGATTGCATCCGACGGAGTGTTTTCGACAACAGGCGAGATTGTTGAGTTGCCAAGGCTTGTTGAACTCGCGAAGAAATACAACGCCAGAATTTTAATTGATGATGCCCATGCAACTGGCGTTATCGGAAAAGGAGGAAGAGGTACAATTTCCGAATTCGGTCTGGACAAAGAAGTTGACATGGTAATGGGAACATTCTCAAAGACTTTCGCATCGCTCGGAGGATTTGTCGCAAGTGAAAGAGCTGTAATTAATTATCTCAAGCATCACTCTCCTGCTTTGATCTTTTCTGCATCGCCCACACCTGCTTCGGTAGCGGCAGCAGATGCTGCGCTGGAGATTCTGAAAGATGAGCCGGAAAGAATTTCAAGACTAATTTCCAATGCTGAAAAAATGCGGATAGGATTTAAGGAAATGGGATTCAATGTCATTGACAGCAGAACCGCAATTGTTCCCGTTGTACTTGGCGAGGACAATCTTGTATTCCAATTCTGGAGAAAACTCTTTGATGCAGGAATTTTTGTCAATGCTTTCATCTCGCCCGGTGTGCCGCCGGGTATGGCAATGCTGCGAACTTCATATATGGCAACACACGAAGACAAACACCTGAATCGGATTCTCGAAGTCTTTGGAGAAATTGGAAGAGAAATGAAACTGATTAGTTAAACTAATTTAGAACCAATCTATTTGACTGATCCATCGAAGTAAGCAGTAAGAAACGGAAGAACGGGAGATTTAACGTAACAAAAGCATTTCATTTAATAAATTGTTTCATTGGTTCTACATCCGTCGCAGTCTTTTCAAAAACAAATTCATCTTTCCGGGGATTGTAAAATTTCTGAATAAAAAAATTCTTCCTTGCTCCGGCTTCATCATAGGTCAACAGAAAAATCGAAGATGAGATCCTGTCAATGGTAACCTTCTGTGATTTCAAAACAACAGGATAAATTTCCTCTTCAAGATACTCTTCAAGATCGGGATCGTCTTCATCACCAAGTATATCCTGAACGAGTGAAGAACTGAAGGCTTCCTGCGGCGTCAATACTGTGTCTGCATCTTCATCAGAACTGCTCTGTTCATTGCTCTTCTCATTGCGCTGTGTCTCTGTAACCGGCTTTTGCGAGTTATCTTTCCCGCATGAAAAAATAAATGCCGCTGCTGCTGCACATAAAAGCACTCCTATTAATTTTAAGCTCCCTGTCATCCTGAAAATTCAGATTCAATAAAAAAATTACTTTATCATTGTTCCTATTCTCTCCCATCGTGTGGAACCAATGAGGTCGAAAAAGTCAATGAAAGATATGCTCGGATCCCATGACCAGTAGATCATGAATGCTTCTCCAACAATATTGTCATAAGGCATAAAGCCCCAAAATCTGCTGTCGAGAGAGTTGTTACGATTGTCGCCCATCATAAACAGATAATCGCGCTCTACAGTGTATTCGCCTTCGGGAAGTTCCTTATCGTCTACAAGCACTTTCCTGTCTCCGGTCATTCGAATGGAATGACCTTCTTTCATAACGAACATCTTCCATCCTTCAAAATTTGAAGAATCAATTTTAAGTTTGTCTCCTTTCTTTGGAACGCGAATCGGACCATACCAGTCTTCATTCCAGTTTGCACCTTTCGGAAACATTCTGGGGTTAACAAATTCTTTAGGACGTTTTACGTTATCAAATCTTGAGTTGGGCGGATTAGGAAATATCTGACCATTGACATAAAGCTTCTTATCAATTATCTGGATTGTATCTCCGGGCGTGCCTACGCATCGTTTAATATAGTTGATAACTTCCTTCGAAATAAGTTCATCACGATCTCCGGGAAAATCAAATACAATTATGTCTCCTCTTTTCGGTTCCTTAAATCCGGGAAGTTTAAAATACGGAATTCGGATATCGGTAAAAGGAATGTTTCTCGGGCTTGTCGCGCCATAAGTAAATTTTGTGACCAGCAGAAAATCACCGACCATCAATGTATTTTCCATTGAACCCGTCGGGATTCTATATGCCTCAAATAGAAGTATTTTAATGATGAAAGCAACTACTGCCGCATACACAAGCGCGTCAAAAAATTCCCTTGTCTTTGATTTCTTGACCTTAGCATCCTTACCCTTCACATTTGTTCCCGTAACTTTCAAATCCTTTTGCTTAATTGCGGTTGGTTTTTGATTAGCTTTATCCACTATAATTTTTTAAAGAATAATCTTTCCTAAAATTTTGAAACCCATTTTTTAATCGAGAGAGAGAACTGCATGAAATGCTTCCTGCGGAATTTCTACAGAGCCGACTTGTTTCATACGTCTCTTTCCTTCTTTTTGTTTTTCAAGCAATTTTCTTTTTCGTGATATGTCGCCGCCATAACATTTTGCAATCACATTTTTTCTCAAGGCGCTTATTGTCTCTCTTGCAATTACCTTCGCGCCAATTGCCGCCTGAATTGCAACTTCAAACATCTGTTTTGGAATCAACTGGCGCAGTTTAACACAAAGTTTTTTCCCCCATTCAAAAGCCTTGTCTTTGTGAACGATGGTTGAAAGAGCATCCACCGGATCACCGTTGAGAAGAATATCAAGTTTGACGAGATCTGATTTTTTAAAATCCTTAAACTCATAATCAAACGAAGCATACCCTCTCGAATATGATTTCAATTTGTCGTAGAAGTCGAAGACAATTTCGCTTAAAGGAAATTCAAAGTGAAGGTCAACTCTTTTTGCATCAACGTAATTCGTATTCAGAAAAATTCCTCGTCTTTCATTTGCGAGTTTCATCAGATTCCCGATAAAATCCGTAGGAGTAATTATGCTTGCAGAGATATAAGGCTCTTCTATGTAATCAATCTTTGCCGAATCAGGCATCAGCGAAGGATTATCCACCAATACTATCTCGCCGTCAGTTTTGTAAACTCTGTATTCAACATTAGGAACTGTGGTAATAATATTCAGACCGTATTCTCGCTCCAGTCTTTCCTGAACAATTTCAAGATGAAGCATCCCAAGAAATCCACACCTGAATCCGAATCCGAGTGCAACGGAAGTTTCAGGCTCGAATGTCAATGCCGCATCATTGAGTTTCAACTTAGCGAGCGAGTCTCTTAAGTTTTCAAAATCATCGGCTGCAGAAGGATAAATTCCGCTGAATACCATTGATTTGACTTCCTTATAACCCGGCAAAGGTCCGCTGATTTCCTGATTTGCCAGATAGACTGTATCTCCGACTTTTGAATCATTAACATCTTTTATCCCCGCTATCAAATATCCGACATCGCCTGAATTCAGAACTTTAGTCCTCACTCTTCCCATCTTAAGAATTCCCACTTCTTCCGCTGTAAATTCATTTCCGGTGAAATAAAACTTAATTTCATCGCCTTCCCTGATGCTCCCTTCAAATACACGGATGTATACAACAACGCCTCGATATATATCAAACTTGGAATCAAATATTAATGCACGAAGAGATTTTTCTATTTCTATCTTTGCCGGAGGGATTCTGTTTACTATTGCTTCAAGAATCTCATGCGTTCCCGTTCCGGCTTTAGCGCTTGCAAGAATGATGTCTTCTTTTTTGCAGCCAAGAAGTTCAATTATCTGCGCTGTTACTTCTTCGGTCATTGCATTCTGCAAGTCAATCTTATTTATAACGGGAATAATTTCCAGACCGTTGTCAATAGCCAGATAAAGATTGCTAATAGTCTGCGCCTCAACACCTTGTGTGGCATCAACCACCAGCAGTGCGCCTTCGCACGCAGCAAGTGATCTTGATACCTCATAAGAAAAATCAACATGTCCCGGAGTGTCAATCAGATTGAGAATATACTCACCGCCTTGAGGTGAGACATATTTCATTTGAATCGCATGAAGCTTAATGGTGATGCCCCTCTCCTGCTCAAGATCCATATCATCGAGGACCTGCTTGATCATGTTCCGCTTTTCAATTGTACCTGTAGTTTCAAGCAACCGGTCAGCAAGTGTTGATTTGCCGTGATCAATGTGCGCTATGATGCAGAAATTTCTAATGTTTGAATTGCTCAACTTATCTCTTCATATAAAATGTAAAAGTGGAACCAAACAAAAGTTATACTCATGGAATAACTTTTCTAGATTCCACTTTCAATAACAAAAAATTCTGATGGTTTCCTAACCCTGCGTTTTTCTCTTTGCTCTCTCTTCCTGAATGTCTTTCCTGATTTCGGCAGCTTTCTTACGAAGGTCATTAAGTGACTTTCGCAATCTTGTTCCGGCTGCATTCTGACCTTTCTGATAAAATTTTTCGATATCAGTTTTCATGTTGTCGAGAATTTCCTGTAGACTGTCAAATTTCTCCATTTCTGAAGTTCTCCTTGTTTAGTTGTTTTAAAAAATTTTTCCGGAAATTTATTAAAAATTATTAATTTATGTAAGTTATTTTTGATTTTCTATAACTGATTTCAAAATTAATATAGTCGGCTATATTAGGCATGACATTCATAAAGAAATCAATGTCCTCCGGCAATTCCGCTAATATATGGTATCGAAAAAATGATATTGTAACCCCATGCAGTGAAAGCAAGTCCCGCCAATATCAATCCGGAAATTATTGAAAACTTTGCCCATGGTCTCAATTTGTAATCACGGAAAATATTCCATATCCCGTTCAAACCGTGATACATTCCCAACGTAATGAAAGACATGTCTATTATCCTGTACCATGAATGCTGCATCCTCGCAAGCACAGCACCGTATGTATGACCGCTGTCAGGCTGATAGTGCATTAGTATGTAATGCCCGATCATCAGAACAACAAGTGCAAGTCCTGTAATCCTCTGCAACACCCAACTTTTTGACCCAGTATCTTTTGATGATCTATACCTGTACATTTTCTTAACGGAATAATTTCAGAATTTCATGTGAAAACATGAGAAAGCCCATTGCAAGAAAAAGTATGATTCCCAAAACCCATGACATTCTATACAACTGCTTGTGATATTTCGCTCCGTCAGCCCAGTCAACAATGACAATCCTGATCCCATTCAGTGAATGAAACAAAACAAAAGCAAATAACAACCATTCGAGAACCATGAAAACCGGCGTCGTATATGCCTTCATAGCATTGTTGAATGCCGCTTCTCCGTTTGTAAGCGGACTCAATGAATACACATGAAGGAAAATATATCCTATCAATGCTATCCCTGTAATGCGGTGAAGTATCCATGCCCAGTTTCCGGGATCTTTCTTGTAATGAAGATTTTCACTGATCCATTTCTTCTGATCAAAGGTCTTTATCTCGGAATATGGAGTTTCGGTCTTAAGGTCGCTATAGCTTTCCAATTTTATCCTTAAATTGTTTCAGATTTGTGTTTAAAATTACGGATTTTGTGAATTACATACAATGTGAGTATGATGACACAGTTTGCACAATACTGCTTAAGCGAGTTTGAACGGTCACACATGATTATCCCAATTCATGATATTATTTCAGCACAACAAGCTTTTGCACCGATGTCTCTGTCTGCGAATTATCTTCGGCAACAAGTTTATAAAGATATGTTCCGTTTGCAATAAAGTCGCCGTCATTGTCCTTTCCGTCCCAGTGCACCTTATTAAATCCGATTTGCGGAGTAAGTCGAATCTCCTTAATTAATCTGCCGTTGATACTGTAAATCCTGATCTTGCATGTTTCCGGCTTTTCTAATCCTGCAAGATTGAAAATAAAATCCGTTTCAGTTCTCATCGGATTCGGGAAGTTATAAAAGTCCTTCACAAGCATCTGATCACTTACAATCAAATCATACTCTGCGCTGTCGGAATTTCCTGACTTACTTGTGTATCTGATCATGACCCTGTTGTTGCCGGCTATAAGCGCCGGATGATACGTCAACTCATTTTCATCATTGTCTTTAACGAATCGCTCTTCCTTTTTGTAATTACCGGACTTTGAATATTTATCCGAGTTTGATCCATTCCGTACTACTTTATCATTTAGCAGGAGCTCGATACTCTGCACATCATTACCGCTTGTCACGTTCTCATTATTTATCTGAATTTTAAACTCCGGTTTCAGGCCCACGTAGTCACCGCTTTTTACTAAGGCTCCGTCGCTGTATAATTCAATTGCAGAAACAGTTTTGGGATAACTTATTTTGATGTCTCTGTAAATGTAATTATTAAAAATGTATTGCTCCGGCTGGCTCTTTGCCGATATCTCCACAATGAATTTGCTGTTAGCGGTTCTGAAATACGGAACAGTAAACTTGCCTTCATAAAACAATGTGCTGTCCGGCTTGAGTACTTTATTAATTGTATCAGTCTTGATTATAAAATTCGGAGTCGCACTGTTCTGGTAAATTCTCAAAATCATTCCATTGGCACTGACTTCTCCTGCATTTGAATAACTGAATCGTATTTTAATTTCTCTGCCGGGACTCGAAGACGTATCCGACTGCCAGAATGTACTTAAGTCGGGAACAATCTCAACAGACGGCGTATAGTCAAGTTTAAATGTTTTTAATGAAGGCGACGATAATCCGGAAAGAGTGTCAATCAACAGTTTGCCGACGAGATTCAGGTTAGGATACTGTTTAGAATTTATGCTGCTTATGTCTGTATGCGAATTAGTTGTAACATCCGAATACAACAAATTCTGTTGCGAGTTCTTGTCAATTCCATAAACATCAAATTTAATAACAGAACCCGGAAGTATGACTTGCTGCCATGAAAAATCTTTCCATGAATTTGCAGTTCCACATAGATACGTCACTGTACCCAAGGGATAGCTGAATGTCTTCGTCAATGATGAAGTTGATTCAGTCCATGAATTAATAAATCTATGAACCGATTCGGAAACCTGCGCAGGAGTTGCGCCGAGATATCCTATAAAACTCCATGTATCATACCATCCAAACTTACGGACTGTGTCAATTTTAGTGCATCCGAACTGATGAATCTTATTCAATGTATTCTGATTGAGGAGGAAATGTCCGTTTGAGTCATCAACGTAAGAAGAATTTAATCCCATAAGATAATGTGTTGAATCAAATGTATTCAGAAATGCAAGAACGGAGTCTGAAGAAGTTGAGCTCCTCATTTTAAAGACCTTATGTTGAACAAAT
>JBDHXH010000012.1:0-51023 GCA_039810605.1 Ignavibacteria bacterium
AGCTTTCGAAAATTCCTGTGATGAAGCCCGGGAGCAGATTGTAGCTCGCATCATTTAACTCATTCTAAGCAACAGCTTTCTTATTTCAGAAGAAGCATTTCTTTAGTCTGCACAAAATCTCCCGCAGAAATTCTGTATATATAGTATCCGCTTGCGAGATTGCTTCCGTCGAATGTAACCTCGTATTTCCCTGCGCTTTGCTTTTTGTCAACAAGAGTTGCAACATCTTTTCCCATCACATCGGTAACTGTGAGTTTCACATGATTGGTTACAGGGATCTCATAAGAGATTTTTGTTACTGGATTGAAAGGATTCGGATAATTCTGACCAAGGCTGTATCCTTCGAGCTGCATACCCGGGTCGCCGATTCCCATCGGTGCATTTATGCCAATGGTGAATGTGCCGTCGTATTGATTTCCGTTTTGTACTGTGGTCATCCTCAAGAGAGGAGGATCCGACATGTGGAAAAAATAATTGTCCATTGCATTGGTTGTGGGGTTAGGTCCTCTGCCTACATATAAAGGTGTTGCGTAAACAGCGTTGTTTACATTGTCAAGGAAACAAAATTGTGATGTGATAAAAGTAGATGAATTCAGTCTTACTTTAAAATGAACATGCGTAGCTCGGCCCGGATACCAGCCCGGATAACTTGTAATGAAAGTCGCTACTCCGTTTGAATCTGTAGTCTGAATCCCTCTCATAAAATTATGTCCGACAAAATTTCCGTAACCTGAATAGTCACCATCTTTGTCGCACTGCCAAACATCAACGAGAACACCTGAAACGGGTGTGCAGTCGTAGGAGATTACTGTAATATTCATATTGAGAGGAATACCATCATGAAAAGTATTGTCGGGTGTGTTATAGCGTATGTCCTGTCTGACGAGATTGGCATTAAGGTAATATGGACCTTCGATCAACTGTGGAGTGAGCCAGCATACCGGACTGCCATCCACGTGGGTTGGAAGAACCGTTTTTACATTCTTTGATTTGTCAAGCAGGGCAACCGAAGGGAATACAGATGCAACCCCCAACGCCCCAAGACCTTTAATAAGGTTTCTTCTTTTCATGGTAGTTAAGTTTTATGGTTTCAAAAATATAAATTCTAAATCTAAATTGCATTTCAAAATTGTTGTTAATTTTAAATCTCTTGTCTGTTTGAATTGGTGAGAGTTTCGGGAAAAATTACGAGCAACCACACAAGTAGTTGTATTGACTTTCCAAACCAATTTCAGTATTTTGAAGTTTTCCCAAAAAATGTATTTGGTGCATTTCGAGTTTACCGTAAAGCATTCAAAAATTTCAGGAAATTAAAGTAAAGATGGCACTTAGAAAATTAAAACCTATAACACCGGCTACAAGATATTACTCAATTTCTTCATTCGAAGAAATCACAAAAAGCAAACCCGAAAAATCTTTAACTGCACCTTTAAAGAAATCCGGTGGGAGAAACAACCACGGAAGAGTAACGTCAAGATTCAGAGGGGGTGGTCATAAGAGGAGATACAGGATTATTGACTTCAAGAGAAACGCTTCTTCAGTTGCAGAAGTAATTGCCATCGAATACGATCCAAACAGAACCGCAAGGATTGCATTAATAAAGTATGAAGACGGTAAGAAGAATTACATCATTGCTCCCGACGGTCTTAAAGTTGGGGAAAAGATCGAATCAGGAAACGATGCAGATTTGAAGACAGGCAACTCTATGGTGATCTCGGCAATTCCGGTTGGAACATTCATCCACAATATAGAGCTGAAGCCGGGCAAAGGAGCGCAACTTGTGAGAAGTGCCGGAACTTCAGCGCAGATAGTCGCCAAAGATACGAAGTATTCACAGGTAAAACTGCCTTCCGGAGAAGTGAGAATGATAAGCAATGATTGCAAAGCGACAATAGGAATAGTCAGCAATACTGATCATGAAAATATCAGCATCGGAAAAGCCGGAAGATCAAGATGGCTGGGAAGAAGGCCGCATGTAAGAGGAGTTGCAATGAATCCGGTGGATCATCCGATGGGTGGCGGTGAAGGAAAGACATCAGGAGGAGGACATCCTGTCAGTCCATGGGGTCTGCCTGCAAAAGGTTATAAAACGAGAAAGAAGAAAAATATTTCAAACAAGTTTATAGTAAAGAAGAGGAAATAGTAAATGTCGAGGTCTTTAAAAAAGGGTCCTTATTTAGATTTTGTTCTGCTTGAAAAAATTGAGAAGCTCAATGCACAGAAGCAGAAAAGGGTAATTAAGACATGGTCGCGTTCATGTACAATTACTCCTGACTTTGTCGGTCATACTTTTGCGGTGCACAACGGTAACAAGTTCATCCCTGTCTACATATCAGAAAATATGGTTGGACACAAGCTCGGAGAGTTTTCGCATACCAGAACATTCAGGGCTCATTCAGGACAAAGAAAAGAAGAAAAAGCATCGGGAGGTGCTAAAGCATAATGGAAGCAAGAGCATTAAAAAGATATATCGGCTCCTCGCCGAGAAAAATGAGACTGGTTGTTGACCTTGTAAGGAACAAGACGGTAGATCAGGCTATAGGAATTTTGAGGTTCACAAACAAGAATGCTGCTAAAGTTGTTGAGCAGACGGTTGCATCGGCTTATAGCAATTTACAGAACAAGCTTGATTCCGGAAGATTGACCAAGAGCGATGTAGTCATTAAGGAAATTTATGTGAATGGAGGACCTTCATTAAAGAGAGTGCTGCCAGCGCCGCAGGGAAGGGCATTCAGGATACAGAAGAGATCAGCTCATTTGACAGTTGTAGTAAAACAAATAGAAGAAACCAAATAAATTATTTTAACCTAAAGGAGATTTTTTGGGACAAAAGACACACCCGGTTGGATTTAGATTAGGAGTCATAAATACCTGGGATTCAAATTGGTATGATGACAAGAGTTTTTCACAGAAGCTTATGGAAGATTCCGAAATCAGGAATTACCTTAAGAAAAGACTCGAGAAAGCAGGTATATCGAACATTACGATTGAGAGAACCCTGAAGAAGATAACGCTGACGATTAATACATCGAGGCCGGGATTTGTCATTGGAAAGAGCGGGAAAGAAATTACGCAGTTGGAAAGTGAGATAAAGAAGATTACAAGTAAGGATGTGAAAATTAATGTTCAGGAAATCAAGAAGCCGGAGTTGAATGCGGCGTTGGTGGCTGAAACGATTGCTGGACAACTTGCTCACAGGGTTTCATTCAGAAGAGCAATGAAGTCAGCGATAACTTCTACAATGAGAATGGGAGCCGAGGGAATAAAAGTTATGTGTTCGGGAAGGCTTGGCGGTGCGGAAATTGCACGGACGGAGCAATATAAGGAAGGCAGAATTCCGCTTCAGACGATAAGAGCGGATATTGATTATGCTTCAGTCACATCGCATACTATATATGGAGCAATCGGTGTTAAGGTTTGGATTTGCCGTGGAGAAAAATTATCAAGAAATTAAAAATTAAAATTCAAAGACAGACCCGGAGTATAGACTATGTTAATGCCCAAGAGAGTAAAATTCAGGAAAGCTCAAAGAGGACATTTGAGGGGAAATGCCGGTCGGGGGTTCAGTGTATCTTTTGGAACATTCGGACTCAAGGCACTTGAACCTGCCTGGATTACGGACAGACAGATTGAAGCTGCAAGAATTGCTTTGACAAGACACATGAAGAGAGACGGAAGAGTTTATATAAGAATTTTTCCGGATAAGCCGGTTTCAAAGAAGCCTGCCGAGACAAGAATGGGTAAGGGTAAAGGCGCACCTGAATTCTGGGTAGCAGTAATCAGACCGGGAAGAATCATGTTTGAAGTGGACGGTGTAAACAAGCAGACTGCTGAAGAGGCATTGAGACTTGCTGCGCATAAACTTCCGATTAAGACAAAGTTTGTAACAAGGATAGACTAATCCGGAGATCGCATAATTATTGGACGCGCCGGTATATTCACTCTAAAGAAAAAGAAAAATGAAGATTAACCAAATCAGAGAAATGCAGACAGAGGATTTGAAAGTTACTTTGTCTGATAATTATGAAGCGCTTGAGAATCTTAGATTCAGACATGCAACAGGGCAGCTTGAGAATTTCAAATCGCTCACAAATACAAAACGCGACATTGCAAGGATTAAGACGATACTGAAAGAGAGAGAGAGTGGAATTAATGAAAAATTAAATAACAGGAACGCAAAATAAATTTTACTGATGTCAGAAGAGATTAAAGACGAAAATAAACTAGAGACGGCAAAGAAAACCTCTCATTCAGGAATCCGCAAGACAAAGGTCGGAAAAGTTTTAAGCAACAAAATGGACAAGACCATCATAGTGAGTGAAGAGAAGAGAGTAATCCATCCGATATATAAGAAATACTTCAAGAAAACTACTAAGTTTGCAGCACATGATCCCAAGAACAATTGCGATATAGGTGATACCGTTAAGATAATGGAAACAAGGCCGTTGAGTAAGACCAAGAGATGGAGACTTGTTGAGATTATAGAAAAAGTAAAATAGATTATTTATACATTCATAATAAAGACAGCATAAAATGATTCAGGAGGAAACCAATTTAGTAGTTGCCGATAATTCCGGTGCGAAGTCTGTAAGGTGCATCAGAGTTCTCGGGGGCTCGGACAGAAGGTATGCGGGGGTCGGCGATATAATTGTGGTTACGGTAAAGACAGCCATTCCGGGTGGAACAGTAAAGAAAGGTGAAGTATCAAGAGCCGTGATTGTAAGAACAGTTAAAGAGACCAGACGAAAAGACGGGACGTTCATAAAGTTTGATGAAAATGCTGCGGTGCTTATTAACAATCAAAACGAACCAAAGGGTACAAGAATTTTCGGACCTGTTGCAAGAGAATTGAGAGATAAACAGTTCATGAAAATCATATCGCTTGCACCTGAAGTAATCTGAATTTTAATAAAAGTTTTAAGACTAGAATGAAAGAAAATAATTTCGTCAGAACCAGAATAAAGAAGAACGACAACGTTAAGGTTGTGGCAGGCAATTCAAAAGGCGCAACCGGAAAGGTATTGTTTATAGACAGGAAAAAGGGCAAGGTAATTGTTGAAGGAGTAAATATCATTCACAGACATACCAGGCCAAATCAGAAGAATCAGCAGGGGGGCATAGTGAGGAGAGAGGCGCCGTTTAACATTTCAAATGTAATGTTATTGTGTCCGAAGACAAACGGGCCCACGAGAGTCGGTATGAAGTTAATTACGGATGAGAAGACAGGCAAGATATCAAGAATGAGACTTAGCAAAAAGTCGGGTGAAATAATTATCAGCTAAATATTTAAATGGCAAAGACAAAACAAGACAGAAAGAAAGATTCCGAAGATTCAAAGAAAGGTTCAGAGAAGAAATCGGATAAAGGCACAGAAAAATTTGTAGAAGAGAAAGTTCCTGTAAATTTACTTAAGCAGTACAGGGAAAAGATTGTGCCGGAGCTTATGAAGAAATTCAATTTCAAGAATGTAATGCAGGCTCCGAAACTTGAGAAGATAAATATTAATGTCGGAGTTGGTGCAGCGACACAGGATCAAAAGCTCATTGAAACTACTGTAAAAGAGATTGAAGCGATTACAGGTCAAAAGCCTTCTGTAGTCAAGGCAAGAAAGTCCGTTTCTAATTTCAAACTGCGTGAGGGTGTGAATATCGGCGTAAAGGTTACGTTGAGAAATGCAAGGATGTATGAGTTTCTGGAGAGATTCATTAATGTTGCGATCCCGAGGATAAGAGATTTTCGCGGGTTATCTGACAGAAGTTTTGACGGAAGAGGAAATTACAGCATTGGAATAAAAGAGCAAATCATTTTTCCTGAAATCAATGTTGATAACGTCAGCAGGATTTCCGGGATGGATCTGACATTTGTAACAAGTGCAAACTCGGATGAAGAGTCATTTGAATTATTGAAAGGTTTTGGTCTGCCTTTTATAACAAGACAGTCGAAGAATTAATCAGCTAATAAAAATTTTATAATGGCAAGAAAAGCATTAATAGCGAAGCAAAAAAGAAGAGAGAGACTGGTAAAGAAATATGCAGAGAAGAGGAAGGAATTCAAGGCGAATGGCGATTACGCTGCATTGCAGAAACTTCCCAGAGACGGAAGCGCGACAAGACTTACAAACAGGTGTAATATGACCGGTAGAGCCAGAGGGTATTACAGAAAGTTTGGAATGTCGAGACTTGTATTCAGAGAGCTTGCACTGCAGGGGAAGATTCCGGGTGTAGTAAAGTCATCGTGGTAAAAGCGAGGATCATGCACAGGAACGAGTTGATATTAAACATAGAGCAAGAAGTTAGTTTTAAAGATATACAACTGGGAATAATTAATAACCGATAAACAACTAAGTATGACTGATCCGATTTCGGATTATTTAACGAGAGTAAGAAATGCTTTGAAAGCCGGAAAGAAGAGTGTTGACATTCCGTCTTCAAAGTTTAAGGAATCAATTACCGGAATTCTTAAGAAGACTTCATTCATTGAAGATTACAGCGTGGTTGACGGCGGAAAAAATCTGAAGATGCTTTCTATCAGATTGAAGTATAATGACGGAGACAGTGTAATATCTGGACTAAGAAGAATCAGCAGACCGGGAATAAGAAGATATGTAGATCACGAAAAACTTCCGAGAGTAAGGAATGGTCTTGGGATTGCAATCGTATCAACTTCAAAAGGTTTGCTCACGGATGGTGAAGCAAGGAAGTTGAAGATTGGCGGAGAAGTGGTCTGTGAAGTCTGGTAACACAATAATTTTTATTTTAAAACAATGAGCAGAATAGGTAAGAAACCTGTCAGTATTGTAGATAAGGTTAAAGTAAATAAGAAAGATGATTTGATTGAGGTCAATGGACCAAAGGGTTCGTTGAACCTTAAGGTTGTATCCGGTGTAGATGTGAATGTTGAAGGCAATGAAGTCCTTGTAACAAGAAAAGATGACACAAGAAGAAACAAAGCGCTTCACGGTTTGTACAGGTCTTTAATAAGCAATATGGTCAGGGGTGTAAGCGAAGGGTTTTCAAAAAAACTTGAGTTGGTTGGGATTGGATACAGAGCGGAGTTAAAAGGAAAGAATTTGGTGATGATGCTCGGGTTTTCGCATCCGACGGTATTTGTTCCGCCGACTGATATTACACTTGAGGTGCCAACTCCGAACACGATTGTAATTTCAGGAATAAACAAGGAATTGGTTGGCATGGTTGCTTCAAAGATAAGATCATTCAGATTACCGGAGCCATACAAGGGTAAAGGAATAAAGTATGAAAACGAATTCATAAGACGTAAAGCAGGAAAGACAGCAGCTAAATAAAAAGTTATAAGATCAATACAGATGAATCAAATACAAAAGAGTAAGAAGCGAGATCAGAGAATCAGGCATCAGATTAGGAAGAAGATCAGCGGTACGAATGAGATTCCAAGAATGACAGTTCACAGAAGTGCAAATCATATTTATGCACAATTTGTAGATGATGTGAATGGCAGGACATTGCTTACAGTATCATCGAGGGCGAAAGATGTTTCTGAAAAAATTGCAGGAGTGAAGGGAAAGATAGAGAAGAGTAAGATAGTGGGAAAGCTTGCAGCAGAGAAGGCAGCTTCATCCAAGATCAGCAAAGTTGTATTTGACAGGAACGGATATCTGTATCATGGAAGAGTTAAAGCATTGGCAGACGGCGCCCGCGAAGGTGGTTTAAAGTTCTGATAATAATTGGTATTTTTAAGTTCCGGCAAATTTCGAACATTAAATAAACCAAAATATTCTCGGGTCGTCTAATGGCAGGACAGCGGCCTTTGGAGCCGTTAGTGGAGGTTCGAATCCTCCCCTGAGAACGCAAACTGATTTGTAAGAAATTTAAATTAATGACGAGAAAAAAAACATTTAAGGCAGGCGAGCTTGAACTGAAGGAAAAAATGGTTCATATCGGAAGAGTTGCCAAAGTAGTTAAGGGTGGAAGAAGATTCAGTTTTTCGGCAGTGACAGTAGTTGGTGACGGTAACGGACATGTTGGTATTGGACTAGGAAAAGCGAATGAAGTTACTGATTCGATAAGGAAGAGTGTTGAAGATGCGAAGAAGAATGTAATCACTGTGCCAATCATTAAAGGTACTATTCCGCACGAGATTATCGGAAAGTTCGGAGCTGCAAAAGTCTTATTGAAACCTGCATCACCGGGTACGGGGATTATAGCCGGGAGCAAAGTAAGAGCAGTGCTTGAGTCAGCCGGCTTTCAGGATGTGTTATCAAAATTACTAGGTTCTTCAAATCCTCACAACGTGGTCAAGGCGACAATGAGAGCATTGCTTTCATTGACTGATGCAAAGACAGTTGCAGAGAAAAGAGGAGTTTCATTTAACGAATTATTTGCAGATTAATTATGGCGGACAATAACATAAAAATTACACAAACAAAAAGCGTTATCGGCAGATTGAAGAAACAGAAGCAGACAATAGAAGCGCTTGGGCTCGGTCGTCCGAATTATTTTACAATAAAGAAAGATACTCCGCAGATAAGAGGCATGATAAATGTTGTCAAGCATCTTGTGAGAGTAGAAGAAAATTATAAGCAGTAGAAAATTAAAAAATATTTTTCAAAATAATTTAGAAAAGTTCAAAAATTTCCTTTGTTCCGTTGATTGAACGGTTCAAAGGAAGTTTATTTTTGCCAGAATACAATTTTAATACTAAATGGATATTTTAAGCAATCTTAAGTACGCGGAAGGTTCCAGAAAAAAAAGCAAAAGAGTTGGAAGAGGACAAGGTTCCGGACACGGAGGCACCTCAACAAGAGGGCATAAAGGTCAGCACTCAAGATCCGGAGCGAAATTCAGAGCCTGGTTTGAAGGTGGGCAAATGCCGCTTCAGAGAAGAGTTCCGAAATTCGGATTCAAGAATATTAACAGAGTTGAATTTGTAACTATGAACCTGGACGAGCTGCAGAAGTTGATAGATTCCGGTAAGATAACTGAAACGAAAATTGACAAAGAATATCTGATCTCCAACAAGCTGATCAAAGGGAAAAACAAGCCCTTCAAAGTTTTAGGCAATGGCGAATTGAAATCGAAACTTGAGATCAGCGCCAATGCTTTCAGTAAATCAGCTAAGGAGAAGATTGAAAAAGGCGGAGGAAAAGCGGTTATAATATGAGCGGATTTGTAGAGAGTTTCAGGAATATTTTCAAGATAGAAGAGTTAAGAAACAGGCTGCTGTTTACGCTGGCTTTGCTTGTTGTAGTAAGGATTGGAGCTCATATTACTCTCCCGGGAATTGATGCTACATTGCTGGCAGAGGCGCAGAAAAATCATTCCGACAATACATTATTCGGATTGTATGACCTGTTTGTCGGAGGAGCATTTAAGAATGCGGCGATCTTTGCTTTGGGCATTATGCCTTACATCAGCGCTTCAATTATTATTCAGCTTCTTGGTGCCGTGTTTCCATATTTTCAGAAGCTTCAGAAAGAAGGTGAAGAGGGAAGGAAGAAAATTAATCAACTTACGAGACTTGGAACAATACCTGTTGCGGCGCTTCAGGCATGGGGTGTCAGTGTTCAGCTCGCAAGCAGAAATGTTGGCAGCACAAGCGTTATCAGTCCGGAGATTTCAGGATTCTTTTTTACTATATCTACTGTAATAATACTTACTGCTGGAACAGTATTTATGATGTGGCTTGGCGAGCAGATAACCGAGCGAGGGATTGGCAACGGTATTTCATTGATTATATTCATCGGTATTATTGACAGATTTCCGTATTCGGTATTTGACGAATATCAGATCGTTGCATCGGGTGCAAGAAATCTGCTCATAGAATTGATTTATGTCGCGGCATTTGTATTTATTATTGCCGGTGTAATTGCTGTAACAGTTGCGACGAGAAAAATTCCTGTTCAGTATGCGAAGCGTGTTATTGGAAGGAAAGTTTTTGGTGGAGTGACACAGTATATTCCAATGAAAGTAAATTCAGCCGGTGTAATGCCTTTGATATTTGCGCAATCAATTATGTTCATACCGAGTACGTTTTTGTCTTTCTTTCCGAACAGTGATTTCATGCAGGGTGTTGCGAGATATTTTGATTATACAAGCTGGTTTTATTCAATAGTCTATGCATTACTGATTGTATTCTTTACGTATTTTTATACCGCTATTGCATTTAATCCGAAAGATGTTTCAGATAATATGAAGAAGCAGGGCGGATTCATTCCCGGAGTAAGGCCGGGAAAACCGACATCCGATTATATTGATAATATACTTACAAAGATTACACTGCCCGGAGCGATATTCCTGGCAATCATCGCGATACTACCGACATTCCTGATGAAAATTGGAGTAACAACCGGACTGGCATCGTTTTTCGGTGGCACAAGTCTTTTGATTATAGTCGGAGTTGCGCTGGATACGTTGCAGCAAATTGAATCTCATTTGCTCATGAGACATTATGACGGATTCATGAAAACCGGTAAGATTAAGTCGAGAAGATAATGTCTTTGATTAAGACTGCCAAAGAGATTGAACTGATTAGAGAGAGCTGTAAAATTGTTGCAGAAGTATTTGAGCATATAAAGGACTATATAAAGGAAGGCGTTACAACAGGCGAGCTTGACAAACTGGTCGAGGATTATATCATTTCACGGGGTGCAATACCCGCGTTCAAAGGTTATAAAGTGAGGAAGTTGATTTTCCCTTCGAGCAGTTGTATTTCGGTGAATGAAGAAGTAGTACACGGAATTCCGGGAAAGAGAGTTTTGATAGATGGAGATATTGTTTCAATTGATGTCGGAGTAAAGAAAGATGGTTATTATGGAGACGGAGCGTTTACTTTTTCAGTTGGAAAAATTTCTGCGAAGAAGTCAAAGCTTCTGAAAATTACAGAAGAGTCTCTTTATAAAGGAATAGAAATGGCAGTTGAAGGAAATGAAATTTGCGATATCTCTTCTGCGATTCAGAATTATGTGGAAGGTTCGGGATATGGAGTAGTGAGGGAACTTGTTGGGCATGGCATTGGAAAAAATTTGCATGAAGAACCCTCGGTACCGAATTTTTACAGCCCGGCATGCAGGCAAAAGCTATATGATGGAATGGTTCTGGCAATTGAGCCAATGGTTAATTACGGAACTTTCATGGTTAATACAAAGAATGACGGCTGGACGGTAGCGACAAGGGATTTAGAACCATCGGCGCACTTTGAACATACTGTAGTTGTGCACAAGGGAAAGGCGGAGATATTAACAAAGCTGAACGTTAACTAATATATTTAAGCATAATGGCAAAACAGGAAGCTATAAAAGTTGACGGAATAATTTCAGAGATATTGCCAAATACAAACTTTAAGGTAAAGCTGGAAAACGGACACGAAATACTTGCACACATATCAGGTAAGATGAGAATGAACTACATAAGGATTCTTCAGGGAGACAAAGTAACTGTGGAACTTTCGCCTTATGATTTAACAAAAGGAAGAATTACATACAGATATAAATAAATAAATTTAAAACGAAGAGGCTACAATAATGAAAGTGAGAAGTTCGGTAAAGAAAATGTGTTCGAAATGCAAGATAATAAAGCGTAAAGGCGTGGTGCGTGTAATTTGCACAAATCCGAAGCACAAACAAAGACAGGGATAATTTTTTTAATAAAATAATTTTTTCAAGGAGAAATAATTGGCAAGAATATCAGGTGTAGATTTACCAAAGAACAAAAGAGTGGTAATCGGTCTTACATCAATTTTCGGAATTGGAAGGTCAACTGCCAAGAACATTCTGGCCAAGGCCGGCATCAGTGAAGACAAAAAAGTATCGCAGCTTACTGATGATGAAGTCAACCACATTCGCGCAGAGATTGGCGGAGAAATGAAAGTAGAAGGCGCACTGAAGTCGGAGATAGCGATGAACATAAAGCGGCTTGTTGATATCGGAACGTTTCGCGGAAAGAGGCACAGGAGAGGGCTTCCGGTGAGAGGTCAGAGAACCAAGACTAACGCAAGGACCAGAAAAGGAAAGAGAAAGACAGTTGCAGGAAAGAAGAAAGTTGCAGCTAAGAAGTAAAAAGTTTACAAAGTCTTTATAGTTTATAAAAGTAAATTTAGAAAATTTTGGCAAAGAATTTTAAGAAAACCAAAAAGAAAGTTCAGGTAGAAGCAAACGGTGTTGCTCATATCAAAGCTACTTTTAATAATGTGATTGTAACTTTGACTGATGCATACGGCAACACAATATCGTGGGCATCTTCCGGCAAGATGGGGTTTAAGGGTTCAAAGAAAAATACTCCGTTTGCTGCACAGATAACTGCTGAAGCTGCTGCAAAGGCAGCAATGACTGCGGGAATGAAAAAGGTTGATGTGCTGATTAAGGGTGTGGGATCGGGCAGAGATGCTGCTGTCAGGTCGCTCAACACAGCAGGGCTGGAAATTGTATCAATCAAGGACATAACACCGCTGCCGCACAATGGCTGCAGACCTCCGAAGAAGAGGAGACAGTGATTACAAAAATTTTTAATGAAATAAAAATACTAAATGGCAAGATATACTGGAGCTAGTTGCAAATTATGCAGAAGGGAAAGGCAGAAACTTTTCCTCAAAGGAATAAAATGCTACACTGAAAAGTGTCCCATAGAAAGCAGGAATTATCCTCCGGGACAGCATGGAGCTTCAAAGCGTTCGCGCATGACTGATTACGCTGTTCAGCTTAGAGAAAAGCAGAAAGTAAGAAAGACCTACGGTGTTTTAGAAAATCAATTCAGAAGATACTTTGAGGAAGCATCAAGGAAGACCGGCATAACGGGTGATAATCTTGTTAAGCTTCTCGAGAGAAGGTTTGACAATACTGTTTATCGTCTCGGTCTTGCACCATCCAGAAAGTCTGCAAGGCAGTTGATACTTCACAAACATTTCACTGTTAACGGCAAAGTAGTAAACGTTCCTTCATTTTTATTAAGGTCAGGAGACTCGGTACAGGTGAGAGATAAGAGTAAAAAACTCGAGATGATACATGATTCGATGAAGAGAATTAAGGACAACATGATGGTTCCATGGCTGACACTTGATAAAGCCAGTCTGAAAGGAGTGTTTATGAAAGAGCCCGAGAGGTCGGAAGTTCCGTTCAATGCCAATGAGCAGCTCATTGTTGAGTTGTATTCAAAATAGGTTTTAACCAAAAATAAAAT
This sequence comes from Ignavibacteria bacterium, assembly GCA_039810605.1. Classification (GTDB taxonomy): domain Bacteria; phylum Bacteroidota; class Ignavibacteria; order Tepidaquicellales; family Tepidaquicellaceae; genus JAGPCH01. Next base: position 13,149 of record JBDHXH010000012.1, read on the forward strand.
TTTAACATAAACAATGACGAAGATAAATAATTTTCAGATGCCCGAAAATATCACTAAGGAAGAATCTTCTTACACAGATACTTTCGGACGATTTATTGTGCAGCCGTTGGAGAGAGGGTATGGAGTAACATTGGGAAATTCACTGCGAAGGATACTCATATCTTCGCTGACAGGCAGCGCAATTATTGCAATCAAAGTGAATGATGCGCCGCATGAGTTTACTACGCTCAAGGGAGTCGTTGAGGATCTGTCGGAAATTATATTGAATCTGAAGGAAGTTAGATTCAAAGATATCACAGGCAAGTCGGGAAAGATCGAATTGAATCTCAAGGGTCCTCATAAGTTCACCGCAAAAGACATTCAGAATAATACGTCGGATTTTGAAGTACTCAATCCCGAAAAGTATATTGCTACACTCAATAAAGATGCTCACCTTAATATTGAGTTAAGGATGGGGTCGGGAATCGGCTATGTTCCTTCTGAAGATAACAAGCACGCTAACCTTCCGCTGGAGTTCATTTATACCGATTCAATTTTTTCACCGGTAAAACTTGCTAACTATGTGATTGAGAATACTCGTGTCGGTAAAAGAACTGATTATGAAAAACTCGTTTTGGAAATAACCACTGACGGATCAATTACGCCTGAAGATGCATTGATTTATTCCGCAAGACTTATGCAGGACCACATTCAGATGTTTCTCGATCTTAATCCGAAGCAAGTTGAAAAGAAGGAAGAGCCTGTGAAAACAGAGAAGGATGAAGAGCATGAGATGGTAAGGAAAATTCTTCTGATGCCGGTAGATGAGCTTGACCTTTCGGTTAGGTCACAGAATTGCCTAAGGTCCGCAAATATCAAGACAATAGCTGATCTTGTCAGCAAGAATGAAGGCGAAATGCTTCACTACAGAAATTTCGGTCGCAAATCTCTTGCAGAGCTTGGGGAATTGATAGAGAATTTCGGTCTGACCTTTGGAATGGATGTAGACAAATATCTGAAAGAAGAGCCTGTAAATTAATAACCGAAAAATACTATAAATAATGGAGCACAGAAAAAAGGGAAGGAAACTCGGCAGAACTGCAAGTCACAGGAACGCATTACTGTCAAATCTTTCGGTCTCGCTTATTTTGAACAAGAGAATACGGACAACGGAAGCAAAGGCAAAGGAACTTAGAAAATACATTGAGCCCCTGGTAACTAAAGCAAAGAAGGCATTAGCCAATAAAGATTCGGCTCCGGAAAAGAATGTTCATTTGCGAAGAGAAGCAAGAAAATTCCTGAACCATAAGGAAGCGCTGAACGTGTTGTTCAATGAAATAGGAAGTAAGGTTGGCGACAGACCGGGTGGTTACACAAGGGTTTTGAAGACCGGGAGCAGATACGGCGACGGAGCTTCAACTGCGATTATTGAATTTGTTGATTATAATTTTGTGAAGGAAAAAGAAAAGGAAGAAAAGGCGAAAGAAGATGAGAAGGTTACCGAAGGCAGCAAACAGGAGATGAAAACATCTGAATCGAAGTCAAAGAAGCCGTCTGGAAGGGAAAAGAAAACCGAGTCCAAAGAAAAGTCCGCCACTAAAAAGAAGTCGACAAAGAAGAAGACAGAAGAGAGTTAAAAAATTCGGAGAAGTCCTTAACGAAAAATAAATTCCCAAATAAGATTTTTAAGTTAGGGATTTTTCCATTTTAGGAGATTGTAACAAAATGAAAATCAATTCAGCAGAATTTATAAAGAGCATTTATGATTTAAGAGCGTTGCCGAATTCGGTGTTATCAGAATTTGTTTTTGTAGGAAGATCAAACGTCGGGAAGTCGTCTCTGATAAATTCAGTTTGTAATAAGAAGAAACTTGCTAAGATTGGTTCGGTGCCAGGGAAGACAAGGCAGCTCAACTATTTTTTGATTAACGAAAAATTTTATCTTGTTGATCTGCCCGGATACGGATATGCAAAAGTTCCGGAGCAGATAAGAGCCGGATGGAGAAAACTTGTAGAGGATTACATTAGTGAGAGATCAAACGTGAAGCTTGTATTTGTGTTAATAGATTCAAGGCATGAACCGACATATCTTGATGAGTTGATGGTGAGCTGGCTTGAGTATTACGAAATTCCCTTTGCAATAATCCTCACAAAGTCAGACAAGATATCTTCCAATAAGATGCAGAAGCAAATTTATAGAGCTTCAAAGATTGTCAACAATGAAGATCTATGCATTGACTATATTCCTTTTTCGATTGTCAACGGTGAAGGAAAGAATGAAATATTGAGACACATACAGGATTATCTGGAAAGGTAGATACAGTATTAATTGAAACTCCTTGAATAATATAGGAGGTTGAGAATATTTATTATCCGGAGATCCCCGATTTACCCTGCAAAAACTTTTCCCTACCCTCACTCATCTAACTTAAATATTTTTCTGTTAAAATTTTACCCGGCTGATTGAAGCAATTGGTAAAAATATTGATTGCGGATAATGTTGATTTATCAGGTGCAAAAAAATTGTCCCGCAAAAAATTTTTCATTAAAAGCAGCACGGGTATCTCCAATGATGAGATATTGAGGAGATACTCCGTTTATGATATACTTGCGATCAGAAGCACGAGAAAGATAGATTCGGAATTTCTCGGTAGATGCAATTTTAAAATCATTGCGACATTTACGACCGGTACAGATCATATAGACACAGCTGCTGCGAAAAAGCGCGGCATAAAAATATTGAGCAGCAAAGGTTCCAATGCAATTTCAGCCGCCGAACATTCAATTGCATTATTGCTATGCATCGAGAAGCAAATATTTTTTTCGAACAAACTAGTAAGAAGTAACAGATTCGGATTTTATAATTATGAAAGAAGAGAACTTGCGGGAAGGAAGATCGGTATTGTCGGATTTGGAAAGGTTGGAAGCAGAGTAGGAAAGTTTTGCAGAGCATTGGGCATGAAGGTTTATGCAAACGATATTGATGAGAATGTAAAAAGTAAATTCAGTTCTTTTGAATTCAGAAGTCTTGATTTTATATTGAAGAATTGTGATTACATTTCGATTCATATTCCGCTCAACAAGAAAAACTATCATTTTTTTTCAAAAGAAAAATTAAAGAAATTAAATCACGAGTCAATACTGATAAACACTTCGAGAGGGGACGTAATTGATGAAGAGGCTATGATAGAAATGCTGTTAAGGAAAAAAATAGGATTTGCAGGACTTGATGTTTTCAGCAATGAACCGAATATCAACAAGAAGTTTTTGAAACTCGACAACGTAATCCTGACCAATCATATTGCGGGTAAAACAGTTGAAAGCAGGCAGAGGATTTCTGAAGAAATTTTCTCAAAGCTTAAAGAAATCAACTCTCTTTTGAGAGTAAATTAAGAAGATGAATCTGGTATTGGTTATGAGATATGTTTTTCATTGCTTAATATTAAAATCTATATTGACAAGTGTAGACATTAGTAGTATATTAGCAAAAAATTTACGACCCTCAACAAGATTTTAAATCATTTTAATTAAATTAATTAAGGAGAAAAAAATGCTACAGAAATTATTTACAATCTTAGTTTTGATCTCGGTGGTAGCGCTAAGCGTTGTTCAGGCAACTGACAGGACTCCGCGATATGCAAGAATTACAGACGGATCGGAAGTTTACGTTAGCACATCCGATTTCAAACTGAACATGATAGCACACAATTATCCTCCGGTACAGGGTGCAACACTTACTTACCAATTTAGTCCGACCGGAGTTTTCACCGTATATGATTTGCAATCGAATGCAGTACCAAATCAGATTTGGCAGGATCCACTCGTTCCCGGCAACGTTCATGCATGCTTCATGTATTCAACAGTTGCAGGATTCGCAACGAGAGATATTGCTTACATATTTAGTACTGACGGCGGTGATACATGGTCATTCCTTGGAAATGTTCCTTCAACGGGCAGATCAGGATTTCCTTCAATTTCAGGATTCACAAACGGCGCAGCGGTAATATCAGATCACACAAATACTAACGGAACCAGTACTCATACAAAAGCTTTTTATGATGCAGGTGCAGGATTTGGCGTGTTCACGGAAGTTGATCCGGGACAGGCAAGTGGTACAGACGCAATATGGCCAAAAATAGTTGCAAAGGGTGATGGTGGAGTAGGAAATTCAAGATTAGCTCTTGTATCTTCAGTTAACGCAACAGCAGGAGCTTGTTATACCAATTCATGCACCAACATAACTGCTCCGGGAACATTCAGTGGTTGGGCGCCTTATGATGGCGACAATGCAGAAAGCTACTGCGTAGCGGTTGCTCCGAACGGAACAATCGGACATGCATACATTGGAAATGATAATGTTGCTTTTGCTGATGTCTTCTATAGATTTTCAACAGACGACGGAGCATCATGGAGCACACCTGTAACAGTATGGGATTACAATGCAAATACAGATTCACTTGGAGACTTAAGAGGTGTAACAATGGTTTATGGAAATAACAATGAGCCGTATGTAGCAATTAACATCATGACGCTTGATCCTGCAGGTGGTTTCTTCCCAGGGTTACCATCAGACATCAGAGTGTGGAGTCCTTCTCTGAATGGTGGAGTTCCTAAGATCATTGCTGATCAGAGCACAGTTCCATTCTTCCCAAATCAGGGACATGCAGAAGATGCATTCACTCCATTATGCAGACCTTCAATCGGAAGATCAAGCACGGGCAATGGTCTTTATGTCTCATACGTTGCAACGACAGGTCAATATAGCCCGGTTGATACAAGTGCCTATTTCGCAGCATGGTTCTCATATTCAAATGATAATGGTAACTCATGGGCTGCACCGGAGAGGATGACACCGGCAACTCCATTGAGAGACTGGAGGTTTGTAAGCACGTCACAGGTCAATAATGTTTCCAGCGGTAGCTGTCTTGTTCAAATGATTGTCCAGAACGATTCACTTGCCGGTACACACGTTAACGGCGCTGAAATCGGAAACGGAGAAGCAACGGGAATCAGAGTTAATGTTCCAATGGTTGGAATCAGCAACATTTCAAGTGTAGTTCCATCTGATTTTAATTTGAGACAGAATTATCCGAATCCGTTCAACCCAACGACATCTATCAGATTCGATCTGAAGAAGGCAACAAATGTAACGTTGAAGGTTTACAATGCTAACGGACAGGAAGTTGCAACACTTGCTAATAACGAATATGCAACACCGGGAACAAAAGAAGTAACATTCAACGGTTCGGATCTCGGCAGCGGAATTTACTTCTATACATTATTTGCCGGAGATTTCAAAGAAACCAAGAAAATGATGTTGATTAAATAAAATATTTTTGTTTAATTTGATTAAATAAAATCAACCCTCATCTCTGGCATGCCGGAATGAGGGTTTTTTAAAATACACCAATATGAAGAAAACAATTACTAATTTATCTATTTCCAGAAAGGGGAAAACAATGAAAAACGTGATTTCAATTACGCTTTCCCTTCTTATAGTTTTGGGCTTTGCTGTCGGGAGCTCCTTTGCGGCGGATAAGCACGGAACGACAGGTAAAATCACCGGAAAAGTAATTGACGGAAAAGACAAAGGTCCGTTAGTCGGAGCTACGATTAAGATTGACGGAACAAATCTTGGAGCCAATTCAGATGAAAATGGTGAATACACAATCCTCAATGTAGATGTTGGTAACTATTCGGTGACCGCATCATATATAGGCTACGACCCTCAAACAATTAAAGATGTTAGAGTTTCCGCAGACCTGACAACACGTGTTGACTTTGCTTTGAAAATTACCGGCGAGATTGTAACAGAAGAAATTGAAATTGTCGGAAAGAGAAATGCAATTTCTCCGGATCAGAGCGGAAAAATCATCGGTCAGGAGTTCATTGACAACAGCGGTCTTCGCGGCATTGAAAATATTGCTTCAACTACAGCCGGTGTTGTTCAGGATGAAAGAGGAAACAATATTAATGTAAGGGGCGGAAGAAATAATGAGACTGCCATTATTATAGATGGCGTTCTGACGACGAATCCTCTAGATGGAGGTTCCACCTCTTTTGTATCAAACAGCGTCCTTGAAGAAATGTCAGTGTTAACCGGAGGATTCAGCGCTGAATACGGCAACGTCCTTAGCGGTGTTATCAACGTGACGACAAAGGGCGGTACAGATAAATATTCGGGAACAATTGAAGGTATAACTGATGAAATTGTTAGCAACGATGTCTCCCAAGGTTATAATGTTTACAACCTTTCATTTGGAGGACCATTAATCCCTTCAAAAAAACTTTCACGATTCATCAATTTTTACGGTGGATTTGAAAGAGATTGGTCGTTGGTTTATAATCCTGCATGGATAGCAGATCAGCTTCAGCTTTCAAACAATGTACTTCCAAACTATAAAATGGGCAGATGGTCAGGAAATGGAAAGTTAAATGTTGATCTTCAAGAGCTCGACAAGAAGCTCCCGATTCAATTGAAGTTCGGAACCAGTATTGCAAGTACCGACAGACAGGGATGGATTCAATCATACTTGATGTTCAACTCTGCAAGAAATCCTCTTATTGAAGAAAACAGCAACCAGTATTACGGAAAGATAAATCATCAGATTTCATCAAAGCTGTTTTACGAATTGCAGTTCAATTATTTTGATGCTAAATACGAGGAAGGCGATCCGAATTTCAGAGGAGACATGTTCTCTTACGGAGATCCTTCAAAAGTTGTTGGATTGCAGACACCGGGAGGAGCAATTGGTTTTGATGAATACGGCGTATTTGCGAAATACAACAGAGTAAGAAATTATTATGAAAAGAGTAATACTTCATATTGGGGAGGTACTTTAAATCTTACTTCACAATTGAAGAACAATGAAATTAAATTTGGAGGTGAGTATAAGTATCACTCCATCAGGTATTTGGATTTAAGGCCAGTGGGATTGTATAATACTAAATCTGGAACAGAGGCAGACCAGTTGTCGGCATTTTATGGCGGTATTGGTCTTGCAAATGCTTATGGTTATGGAGCAGTTTACAATCCGTCACTTGGTTATATTGAAGTAAAGGATCTTGATGATGGTGTTGATGGGACAAAACATCCTATAATAGGTGCTTTGTATCTGCAGGATAAAGTTGAGTTTAAGGACTTTACTTTGAATGCCGGAATTAGATGGGATTATCTGGATGCAAATTCATGGAGAGTAAAAGATATTTCGAACATTGCCGGCAGTAACGGAACAGTTGGACCGGAAGATTTTGCAGATGATAGTGAACCAACATCCGCTTTCAGTCCGAGACTTGGTCTGTCATTCCCTGTCACAAATAATACAATATTCCATGCACAGTACGGAAAGTTTATTCAGTTGCCACAGTTGGAATACTTATACAATGGCAGAAAGAATCTTGAGTACTGGGTAAACAGCGCCGGATTTAGCGGTTCGTTCGGAAATCCAAATCTTGAGCCGGAAAGAACCACATCGTACGAAATCGGTGTTAAGCAACAAGTCGGAGACAGGATTTCAGTTGACGTAACGGCATACTATAAAGAGACAGAAGATTTGATTGGAATTAAGAAGTATCCGCAACTTCCGAATCAAGTTCAGGTTTATGAAAACCAGGATTACGGAACAATCAGAGGACTTGACCTTGCGATTGATATGAGAAGAACAAGCAGGCTTGCTCTTAATATCGCATTGGGAATTGCATTTGCATCAGGTACAGGTTCCGATCCTAATTCAGCCGCAACCGCAGCATGGCTTGGAACAAGACAACCGAAACTCACCTCGCCTCTTGATTATGATCAAAGATGGACAGGTGTTATCAATGCTGATTACAGATTTGGCAAGACTGATGTGCCAAAAGGTTTTCTGGGCGAAGTATTGTCACAATTTGGAGTAAACCTCCTGTATAATTTCAACAGTGGAAGACCATATTCAATTAAATCAAATTCCCTTGATCCATTTGCATCAACGGGAGCAGGTGCAACATTGCTTTCTCCGATTAACGGAGCTTACGGACCATGGAATAACAGGCTTGATCTTAAAGTTGACAAGACATTCTCGTTCTGGAAACTTGATCTCAATGCTTATGTGTACATCATCAATCTCTTGAATTCTGAATTGGTCAGCGGAGTATGGGATGGAAGCGGAGAACCGGGATCAACAGGTTATTTGAATTCCGATGCGGGAAAGACAACTATTGCTTCATTCAACAATCCTAATGGAGCGCCTCCGACTTCATCAGAAGAATATGTAAGAAGGTATAGCTTAAGATCAATGGATGTAGGCAATTACGGACCACCAAGACAATACAGATTTGGATTGAAATTGAATTTCTAAGAATATTACTAAGCCGGTGGCGCATTTCAAAAATGCGTCATTGGCAGTAGTATGATTAAAATTTTATAAAAATAAATAGACACAAAAATGATAAAAAGAATACTGATTTTTCTAATACCAATTGTTGTTCTTTTTGCCTACGGTCTAAAACCGAAGGACAAGCCCACCAGAAACAACGGGAACAACAATGGCAATCACCAGCCTTACCGGATAATGTCAAATCCGAATCAGGTTTTTGCTGTTGATTCAAAGCAGATGAATTCGAATCAAATCAATACATGGTTCAGGACTAATGGCTCATTCAATCGGGATCCAACCACCGGTAATGCAGGGTTTGAATGGCCAAAAGGTCAGGCAAGGTTTGCAAGATATGCATCCGGAATCTGGATTGGAGCCATAGTCAATGGTGATACTTTAATTTGTGTGGCAGAGTATGATTATGAATATGAGCCGGGTTTTGTAAATAGCAGCGGACAACCTGAAGGAAGAGATGATGCTAATTTTAGATTGTATAATATTACCACGACAGATACTACCGATTATCCGGCATGGAGAACTATTGCTTCTCAACAGGGCGCATACCTTGATTCAAATGGTAATCCGTTACTTCTCGGAGCTCAAACACAATTCTATTCATATACAGACGGATATCCTGATGCACATGGCAATAACGCAGGTAGTACCGCACCATTAAAAGCACAGATTCTTCAGACCAACTGGGCGTATGCAGTCAGTGGTCCCTTAAGCAACATGACTTTTACGGAGTTTAGGATAATTAACCGAAGCAGCGATGTTTGGACAAATTGCTATATCGCACTATGGACGGACGATGATCTTGGAGATGCGAATGATGATGCTGTTGGTGTTGATACAAATATTAACTTAGGCTTTACATATAATTTTGATAATAATGATGCACAATACGGCACAGCTCCACCTGCTTGCGGATTCGATTACTTCAGAGGACCAATTATTCCAAGTCCTGGAGATACGGTAAGGTATTATAGTCCTCCGGGCACGAATAATGAGGTTGTAAAAGTCGGTTATAAACAACTTGGCGTTACTGCATTCAACATGTATTCTAATGGTGATCCAAGTATCGGTGATCCATCAAATTATATTGAAACATATTACAACCTAAGAGGAAAAAGAAGAGACGGAACACCATGGGTAACACCACAAGGTGATACGACAACCTTCGCATTTACCGGTGATCCAACTTCGCAAACCGGTTGGCTTCAGTCAGAAGGCAAAGACAGAAGATTTATGCAGTGCTGTGGTCCGCTTTCATTCGGTCCTAATGACACACAATATATAGTTGTCGGACAGGTCATAGCAAGAGACAGAAGCAACTTGCTAAGTGTACAGGCTTTGAAAAGATCAGACAACGTTGCACAAAAGATTTTCGATAATAATTTTAAAGTACCTGATGCAGCAAGATGCCCGGTAACATCATCTTATGCACCCGGCAACGGAAAGATTTATCTCTCATGGAATGATACTTGCGAGAAGATAACAATTCCCAACAAGCTATCTTTAGGTACATACAAATTCCAGGGATACAATATTTATCAGATTAAGTCAGGTACGAATGGTTCCAATGCAGGTGACAGACAGCTAATCGCAACATACGATCTGAAGGACGGAATAATGGATATCAGAGATACTGTGTTTTTAGAAGAGTACGGAATTTATGCAGTCATAGTCACTCAAAAAGGTTATGACAATGGAATATCGCGTTACATTGTTCTCGATAGAGATTATCTGAATAATACGTTCATCTCATCCGGAACGCCATATTCATTCTCTGTAACTTCTTATTATTATGATTCACTTGGAGGTCCTTCATCAGCACCGGCAGTAAATGAATCGCCAGTGAACAATTGTATCCTGACAATAACTCCACAGACATTGACGTCGGGAACACAGTCCTCTTACGGAGTCGGTGATACAATTAAGATGACATCTGCAAGAGATCTTGGGGTTATGCCAATAGTAATTGAACCTCTGAATCTAATCAACGCAACTTTCGAATCAGTTTACGGGGGAACGAATAACAACCCGAACTGGACTCTAAACAGAACTATAAATGGCAGTACATCAACTTTGTATCAGAATGTGGCAGACTTCTATGGTGAACAGGATACTGCTAAGATTGTAAACGGATTCTTGCTTGTTCACCAAAGACAACTTGATTCCGGTATTGTCAGAGATCCTGAACAGAGTCCGAATGATACAACTCGAAAAGGATTCTATACCAACACAAAAGCATGGTCATACTATCCTGAAGGAAATGTATGGTTCACTGGTCCTGACACAAATGCTGTGAAACTTGTTACTAATGGAGGAGGAAAGCAGTTTGACTCCAGAAGTCTTGGAATGGGTTTCCCGAGTCAGAACACGTACAACGGCGGATTTAGAAATGTTAAGACAAGAATATTTGCAAATGGAACCGGATTCAGGTCAGTATCTGCAACAAATACAATGACAACCGGCGGTCCGTTGAGAAGAATTAAGATTGTATTTGGTACTCCGCAGAAAGCTTACAGATTCCTGCCGGATACTTCAAATGCTTACAATACACCGTATGCTGATATGGTTGATGTTCCATTCAGTGTTTATGCTTATGATGAGCTCGATTCATCATGGGATAGCGGTCCTCGTCAGTTGAATGTCGGTTTTGTTGATTCAAATAGAAACAGTCAATGGGATCCAAACGGGTCAGTCCTTGGAGGTTCTCATTATACATATATATTTGCATCAAACTATGACCCGAATCCGAGTACAAATTATACAAATAAGAATCCGGGCCTGGCTGCTCCGACAATTGGATTGCCTTCAATGGACGTCATGTATGTCTGGCTGCCAAGAAAGAAAACTGTTGGCGGTGCAGAGTTAAGCTGGTCTAACGGAGATTCTTTGATTGTATATCCATACAGAATTACCAGACCGGAATTTGTCTTGAACAAACCGGTAAAATATACATGGTCAACGACCGGAACGCAGTTTAACAATAATCAGCTTGCCAGTTCGAAGCTAAGTCAGATTAAGGCTTTCCCGAATCCATATTATGGAGGCAGCAGTCTTGAAACAGATCCATTTGACAGGTTCATTTATTTCAGCCATCTGCCGGCAAAATGTGATATTTTCATTTACACATTAGACGGCGTACTTGTTAGAAAGATCGTTAGGAATACTAATGATCCAAATAACTCCTTGGAAAAATGGGATTTGCAAAACACAGATCAGATCCCAATTGCCAGCGGTATGTATGTAGTCTTTATTGACGCCGGAGCAATAGGATCGACGACATTGAAGATAGCTATATTCAGTCCAACTGAAAGAATTCAAACATTCTAAATTATTTAAGGTGTGTCTGCGATAATTTTGCAGACACACTTAAATTAAACTAAATGAAACCTAAAATTAAGGAGCTATTCAAGATGAAAACTAAATACAGAAATATTTTTCTAATAATTATAATGCTGGCTGTGGCCGGAAGCCTTGTTGCGGGACCAAAGAATAAATACGGTCTTTCTTCTGCAAGAGAGCTACTCATACCGGTTGGTTCTGCAAGTACAGCATTGGGAGGATCGAACCTCGCGAGCGCAACCGGAGTTGATGCATTGTTCTGGAACCCATCGGGACTTGCTACAATTAACGGAAAGAGCGCTGAAGTTCTTTTCTCAAATCAGATTTATATTGCAGACATTAGCGTAAATTATTTTGCCGGAGCTTATAAGATTCCTAATTTCGGTACTCTTGCTTTGTCGGTCAAAGCGTTGGGCTTTGGAGATATTCCCGTAACGACCGTGACGAATCCTGACGGAACCGGTGAGACATATTCACCTACCTATTTGACGACGGGACTTTCCTATGCAAGAGCAATGACAGACAGGATTTCATTTGGAGCTACTGCGAAACTGATTTACAATAAGATTACCAGAGAAACGGCAACAGGAGTTGCATTTGACTTCGGACTTAATTACAATGTTACAGGAAGCGGACTTCAGTTTGGAGTTGCTCTGAAGAACATCGGACCAAGCATTAAATATACGGGTCCAGACCTCGAACAATTCTTCCAGCCGCCGGGAACACAAACAGGTACACAGCAGGAGCCAAGATCAATTGAACTTGCAGATTTCGAATTGCCCACCGCGCTTTCTTTGGGATTGAGCTATGACTTCAGACTTGATAAGAAGAACAACCTGATCATGCACGGCACATTCCAGAATAACAGCTTTTCAACAGATGATTATAATTTAGGATTAGAATATAATTATAATAAGCTGGTCTATTTGAGAGGCGGTTATCAGTTTAGTAATGATAACATTGACGACAGAGTATTTACAGGTCCAAGCTTTGGTGCAGGCATAAAGTACACGGCGTCAAATGCTTTTACGGTAGGATTTGATTACGCATACAGAGTTACCGACAAATTTGATGCAAATCAGTTTTTTACAATTAACCTGGGATTCTGAAAACAGGATACAGGATACTTTAAAATAAATCTCAAAAAGGTAATCATCTGTTGATTACCTTTTTGCTTTAATGCGACTTACGGAAAATTGATGAAGAAGATTATTCTTGCTGTTATTTTGTTGTTCAGTTATTGCAATACGCGTGGCAATGATGGAATATATTTCAGCTTTGATTACTGCGTATTTCTTGGAGATGAAGGCAATTCAATCCTGGAGCTTTATTACTCCGTAAATCAGGATGCATTGTTCTATACTCAAAACGGACCACAATATGAAGGCGCTGCTAAGCTTGATGTTCAGATTCAAAACGTTACATCAGGTGAATTTGTATATTCCAAATCATACAAGACTCCTTCTGTAGTAACAGACACAACGAAGGGTAAATTGGATCAGAGGATTATAGGTCAAATCAACTATATCCTAAAAGACGGAAATTACAAACTCATAATCAAAGGAAGTGACTTTAATGATTCTTCAAAGCATGATCTTTTTGAATCCGATATTTCAATTAACAATTCTGAAAACAGAGCGCTTAGACTTAGTGACATTGAGTTATCTTCTTCAATAAAGAAGGCAGTCGATCAGAAAAGTGTATTTTATAAGAATACACTCGATGTCATCCCAAATCCATCAGGTCTCTTTGGTATGAACTTGAATGAAATGGATTATTATTTTGAAATTTACGGATTGTCGGGTGAAAATATTTCAGAGGAATTTGAGATTAAATACGACATACTAAATTTGAATAACGAGAAAATAATTTCATTCTCGAAGAAGGCAAAAAGAAACTCTGACTCGAAAGCTGACTTTGGAAAGATAAAGACAGACAGTCTCAAAAGGGGATCATATAGTTTGAAAATTACTGTATCGGATAGTTTGAAGAATGTCAGCATCAGTAATCAGAAAAAGTTCTACATTTTTAACAAGCTTGTTCAGGATGCTCCAACTTCCGGGATGAATGATTATCTGAAAAGCGAGTACGTTGTAATGGATGACAAACAACTCGACGATGAATTTGAAAAAGCGAGATATCTTCTTACTGAACAGTTGATTGAGCGATATGAGATACTTAACAATGTTGATGACAAACGGAAGTACTTATATAATTTCTGGAAAGCAAGAGATCCGAATCCCGGAACACAAGCGCTGGAAAATAAGATTGATTATTTCAAAAGGGTAAAGATAGCCGACAAAGATTTTGGTGAACCATACAAAGACGGATGGAAGACCGACAGAGGAAGGATTTACCTGATTTACGGCAAGCCTGATGATATTGAGCGGTATCCGTATGAAGCAGGAGTAAAAGCTTTCGAAGTATGGAAATACGATGCTGTCGAAGGAGGAGGCGAATGCGATTTTGTTGAAATGCAGCCGAACACTGATGTGTACTGGCTTGTAAACAGTACTTTCAGAAATGAATTGAAGAATGATCAGTGGAGAACGCAGCTTAGTCCGCAATAGAAAATGAAAGTAAGTTACAGAATACTGATCGTTTCACTTATCTTTGCATTGGCATTGTGGCTTTATATTAAACTGAACATGAGTTACTCCGTTGATATTTCGATCCCGATCGAAGTTCACACTCTGAAGTCGCAGGCATTGTCTGAAGAAATCCCGCAGTCAATTGACGTCAAGATTAATGGAAAAGGGTGGGAGCTCATTGACATAATGTTATCAAAGAATCTTAAATACAACCTTGATGTTTCAAAGTTAAAAAAAGATTCCAAGATAATCACGCAGCAATTTGTGAATGAAAGATTGAATCTTCAGCCGAACATTTCAATTCTGGGGATAGATCCTGATACAATAGACATAAATTTTGATAAGGTAACGGAAAAGGTTGTTCCGATCAGAAGCAATATTGTTTTGCAACTGCGAGATGGTTATGGAATAGTCGGTAAAGCTGACTTGAGTCCTGATTCTGTAACAGTGAGAGGTTCTTCCTACGTTGTGAATAAAATCAAATACATTCCGACGGAAAAAAAAGTTTTTGCAAATGTGAATTCAAATATTGAAGGTGTTCTCAATCTGAAGGATACGCTTCAAAATCTGATATCCCTTAATGTGAAACAGGTGAGGTTTTCATTCGAGGTACAGCTTTCTGCGGAGAAGAATTTCGATGATGTCGAAGTGAAGGTACTGAATGTACCGGAGAACAAAGAGGTGCTTTTGATTCCTCCAAGAGTGAACATATCACTAAGAGGCGGAGTTGATCAGCTGTCAAAGCTTGAAGCGTCTTCCGTTGAAGCAGAGGTTGAGTTTGGTAAAATTGAAAATGATACGCTTGGATTTATTCTGCCTGAAATCAGGATTCCCGATGATTTATCGTTGCTGGGAATAGAGCCTTCCAAGCTTCAGTATATAGTAAAAAATAAATTATAGTTTAATTTGTATTGATAAAATATCTGAAAAATGAATTCAATAGTCTGATCCATGAAATCAGGACGCTGGATTTTAAAGTCACCTACATATTTCTCTCTATTGCATTTATAACATTCCTTTCACTTTCTTTTTCATCTCCTAATTTTTATTACGAGAATTTTTCACGCGATAGATTCTATTCCAGAGTCTATTGGTTCTTAATGGATGGCGGGCTTATGTTCATACTTCCGCTTCTCTCAATCAAAATTATTTTCAGAGAAAAGATTTCGGACTATGGATTTACTTTAGGCGACAAGAAGTTTGGGATTGTTACTTCAGGACTTTTCCTTGCTGTGATGCTGATAATCGTCTGGATTGTTTCAGGTTCCTCGGCTTTTGCTAACACTTATCCGCAGGGGGGTCCGAAAGTTCGCGAGGGTTTTGTTATATTTTTTTTGTATGAACTTTGTGTACTTGTCTATATGTTAGGTTGGGAATTTTTCTGGAGAGGATATACGCTGTTTGGGTTAAAGAATAAATTTGGTTACTATGCCGTGTTGATTCAGATGATTCCTTTCTTCATTCTTCATAAGGGAAAGCCCGAACTCGAGCTCTTTGCTTCCATTTTTGCAGGAATTATTTTAGGGATACAGGCGCTTCGCAGCAGATCGTTTATTTACTCGTGGATACTTCACTGGCTTGTTATGTTTTCTATTGACGGCATTTCGATACTGCGCTTCCAGAAGAACAATTACGGTATCAGCATCTTTGATCTGATCAGGGTTCTGTTCTGATACGTTTTCTTACATCTCCGTAAATGGAAAATAATAAGTATTTTTAGAATACCATTCATTCCTTATCTTGAAATAAAAACTAATTGAATGAAACTTGCTGTTAATGTTGATCACGTTGCAACGCTAAGAGAAGCCCGTGGGGAGAATGAACCAGACCCGGTTGTAGCAGCGGGTATTTGTGAACTATCCGGAGCAGAGGGAATTGTTTGTCATCTTCGTGAAGACAGAAGGCATATTAACGACAGAGACCTTAAGTTGCTTCGTGAAATCGTTAAGACAAAACTTGATCTTGAAATGGCTGCAACAGACGAGATGCTTAAGATTGCAACGGAAACACTTCCGGAGCTTGTAACTCTGGTACCTGAAAAAAGAGAAGAGCTTACAACTGAAGGAGGTTTGAATCTGAATTTGCATCGGGAGAAGTATGTAGAGTTTATAAAAGAACTACATTCAAAGGACATACAGGTGAGTCTCTTCATTGATCCGGAACCCTCAAACATTGATTTGTCGGTTGATTTGAATGCAGATATGGTTGAGTTGCATACGGGAAAGTTTGCAAATATGAGGACTGAAAAGGATCGGCTGAATGAGCTAAGTAAAATTGCATCATGCTCTCGGATGGCTTCAGAGCAAGGTTTGATTGTTACAGCAGGACATGGATTGAATTATGAAAATATATTTCCATTGCTGAATATTCCCGAAATCAGAGAGGTAAGCATCGGGCATGCTATAATTGCAAGGGCAATTTTTTCAGGACTGCATAAGGCGGTAGCAGATATGCTGAAGATTATAAACAGAACATTTTAGGAATTGATTTGGGTGAACTGAAATCACATAATCTTGTAAAGCAATACAAACACAGAAAGGTCGTAAATGATGTGTCTCTCAAACTTAAGCAGGGAGAAATTGTCGGCTTGCTTGGACCAAACGGAGCAGGGAAGACGACAACGTTTTATATGATATGCGGAATGATAAGACCTGACGACGGTCAGATAGAACTTGGCGGAGAAGTCATAACAAAGATGCCGATGTATAAACGGGCAAGGCTTGGTATCAGCTATCTTCCACAAGAAGCATCTATATTCAGAAACATGAGTGTGAAAGATAATATAATGTCAATTCTCGAGTTCATGGATATTGCGAAAGAAGTGAGAAAAGAAAAATGTGAAAAGTTGATGAAGGATTTTCATATTACAAAAATCCGTGACTCGAAGGGGTATTCTTTATCAGGAGGGGAAAGAAGAAGAACTGAAATCGCGAGATGTCTTGCGACGGACCCAAAATTCATATTGCTTGATGAACCCTTTGCCGGCATTGATCCCATTGCATCGGAAGAGATAATGAAGATTATCTCCACGTTGAAGGAAAAGAAAATCGGAGTACTCATAACTGATCATAATGTTCATGAAACACTTTCGATAGTTGACAGGGCTTATATTCTCATAGACGGAAAAATATTCAGATCAGGTTCAGCAGCAGAACTTGCAAACGATGAGATGGTTAAGAAATTTTATTTGGGTGAGAGTTTCAATCTTGACAGATATTCTTTGCGGGAAAACTAAGTTATTTCTTCTCTTCTTTTTTTTCTGCTTTTGGTGCAGACTGTTTTTCAGTTGTTTTCTTTTCGGAATTTTCAGGTGATGTTTCGGAGTTACTTTCGGAAGTTTTGTCGGTTACGACATCTTTTTTGTTTTCAGATGCAGAAGATTTCCCGGAAGGTTTATTCTTGTAATCGGTGAGATAAAATCCGGTGCCTTTGAAAATCAGTCCTCCTCCAGTTCCTATCAGCCTCTTCAATGCATCCTTTCCGCATTTGGGACATTTTGTAAGTTTTGCATCTTTCATTGACTGGTACTCGTCAAAATCATAACCGCAGTTATCGCATTTGTATTCGTAAGTCGGCATAGCGTTTAGACTTTTAGAAATTCTTTCTTTGCCTTTTCATATTCTTCTTTCGTTATAAGACCTTCGTCAAGAGCATCTTTAAATTCCTTGAGTTTACTTTTGGAAAGATGAATAGCAGTCGTGGATTGGTTATCCTTTGCCACATCCTGTTTTTTCACACCGGAGGATAAAAGCTCATTGACGAACAGCGCGCGTTTGCCTGCATCTCCCACGGCTCTTGAGATTTCGTTTATGTTGTTTTTAAGATAAGTTACTCTTTCTGCAAAAGCAGCTTTATCATCAAGGCTGACCTTCTCTTCGATTTCCTGTGACAAGCTTCTAAGGATTTTGTATTGATAGGTTTCAACCTTTCGCTTTGCTTCACCGGAAATTTCAAATTCCATCGGTCTGTAAATTTCGTCGTAGTAGTATTCATAGATTGCGAGCATTTCAGCGAGAAGATTTTTTCTGAAGAACTGATTCTGGATTGCTTCCGCATCCTTGAGTATTTTGTGCCTCAAAGCATCCTTTCCCTGCTCTTCAAATAGCCGGTTAATCAGTCTTGATTCAATGCCAAGCTGTTCGACTCTCTTAACCGTAATTCCTTCCTGCTTTGTATATTTGTAAATTGCCTTGGATGAATCGGTTTCCGGAATGATGTCGAAAACTCCGAAAATCAGTCCGAGCAAATACGCTTTGTAGGCCTCATCGAGACGCATCCTCTCCTCATCGTTAAGCGGAATAATATCATGATAGACAAAATAGTTTTTGTTAATATGAAGATCCACATTATGATTTTGAGAAAGATGTTTATAATATGGTTTCATTTCTTCCGCAATCGTATAAGAATAGAACAAAGGAAAACCCGCCCATTCGGAATAAAATGTTATTGATGAATTATCCGCAGAGTCCTTGAATTCAACAGTGTTGCCTGCGATTGATTGAATGAGACTTTGAAATTTCTTGAATGAAGGAGTGTTTGTTTTGATTCCAATGTAATATTTTTTTGCAGACTCATCGAGTTTAAAGCTGCCGGGGATTTCTCTTGTCCTCATCCATGGGAAAGCCTGGTTAAACATTCCTCTGATTTTTGATTCGCTCCGGATTGCATCTTTGCTGAAGAGGATATCCGTAATATTATAATCATCACGAATGCCGTCAAAATGCTTTCGTGCAAATGCAAGCATTCTGCTTTCAATGATTTGAGCATCTCGTTCCCGAAGTATATTTACAATATCGGTAACATCGGAAGCTCCAAGCTCTTTGAGAAGTTTATTTGAGAGATTGCGGATGTTTTCATTTGCAACCTGACCTGTGCCGATATATTTCACATAGTAGTCGTTGGCAACTTCGTCGGGTTCATACATCATTAAGTTAAAGCTTGTTTCCTGTTTCTGAATGAAGTATCTGTATTTCTTCTGAAAGTTTGATTTTAATACCCCTAAATTTCCTGTAAGTCTGTTTAAGTCGGCAATTAATCCGGAAGAAATAATTTTGTCGCCTGCAGTTTTTTCACGTGTCTCAATGAGTGCGAGAATTCTCAATGCAATTTCGCGGGCATAATACCTCGATTTCAGTTTTATCAATGTATTATAATAATCTTCCATGAGTCCGATGACCTTTTCAAGCGAGCCTGTCATTGCAGATTTTCTCAACACATTCAGCTTCGATCTTCCCTCATCTTCTTTTAACTCCTGGAACTTTCTTCTGAATTCAGCATCAAGTCTTGATACAAGCGACTGCAGATCCTTTATTTCCTTTTCATACTTCGGTATGTAATCGAAGTTAGCGTCGGTTAAGATGAATTGCAGCCTTTTGAGGAGATTGATTGCATAGAATACGCCGCGGGTTGAATCATTAACAAGTGAATTGATCTTTTGTTCAAGCGAACCAATAACGTTTCTTTCCCTGTCTCCGATCAAGTTCTGAATACTATGCGAGCGGTTTGAGAATATCTGCATGAAGAACATTCCCTGTCTGCTGACATCATTATCGTCTCTGAAGTTAGTATCGAATTTCATTTTCTCATTAAGCAGATATGAAGACCAGTTCTCTCCGCGCTTACCGCTGACAAGGTCATTCTGAAGATTCGTAAGGAAAGATTTTATGTTAGACTGTAAAGAAGATTTCTCCCCGCTCTTGTATAAAGAATCCAGCAGTTGAAATTTATTTTTGGATTCAAGAAATCCGAGCTCCGGAAGGAAATCACTGATCAGATAATTATCTACTTCGCTTTGCGAGCCTTCCGCATACGTGAGGTAATAATTAATTATGTCCTCGCATAATTTATAGGAGCAGGAAATGATGATTCTGTCAACAGGTATTGAAATCGTAGATTGTCCGAGTGTCGAATATTTTCTCGAATAGGTATTGTCGGTAACAGTGTTGTCATCGGGCCACAGCCTTTGTTTGTACTGAACGAGGTTTACCCTGACTCCCCGTTTATAATTGGCGAAATCCGAATTCGAGAAATCCTGGAATATCGTATCGGAAAGCATCTTATAAATGTCCCTGTTGTTCTGATCGGCAAGAGAAAGGTTCTTCGCATTTTCTCCGTCTATTATATATGTATCATCATAAACGCCGGGCTGGAATTTATGCTGTTCATTCTTTTTCCAGGCAACATCAAAAGTATTCTTAAGATTGTAATACTCGAATTCTTCAAGAGCTGCATACCCGTTTGCAAAAACTCTCTCTTTGCCGTAGGACTGAAATATCTTTGGAAGCACAATATAGCAGGATGAAACAGCCTGATTTCTGAAAATGGAACGTATCAGAAATCCCATGTCTGTAAGCATCCCGGAGCCGGTTCCTCCGCTCACTGAAGAAATTACATAGACATTAATCTTATCGGTATTGACATTCTTAATTTTGTGAATGTCTTTCACCAGATTGATTGACCTTGAATCCGTTATTCTGGATTTTGCAGCAGTAAGTTTTGAAACTATCTCATCATAATTATGAAAGAAAGCCAGACGAGCCGCGGGACGGATTTGTCCTGCGCCGGTGTTCATTGTTCCCAGTTTTGCAATCTCGCCGGTGGTGCTAAGCCATTCCTTGATATGCGGAACATCCTGAATGCGATAAATATAATCGGAAGGATTTACAGGATGAAAAATTTTTTCCGAAGGCTGAAAATCAATTTCATTAATCAAATAGTCTCGCTCACGTGCAATGCCGCTTTCTTCCGATGGTGCATTGTCAGTATCAATGTAGAGATAAGAAATTATAGGGAATTCATTTATGGATCCGTATTTTTCGACAAACTGTCTTCTGATTCTAAGTAATACTTCTTTGCCGGTTCCGCCGAGTCCGATTATTATCGTCGGCATGAGCTCCTGCGTCTTCAGCTCGAGCTTTTCCTTTGCTGATAAGTCAAGTATCAGTCCCGGATCATGTTGCTCGGTTTCTTTATTTATTAACTTTTCTGCTGCCAAGTATAAAATTCCTTTTTAACTATTTGAAACATTGATGTTACAATTCGACAACACTTTCGCCGCCGTCAAGATTAATTATGTTTCCTGTCAGCCAGTGAGATTCAAGTTTACTGTTGTTGACAATGAAGTCAGCAATATCTTCAGGAACTGTCAGTCTATGTTCGGGATTTCTCTGCAATGCATTGTCAATGATATTTTTACTGTTTGGTATTTTGTTTAATGCGGGAGTCTCTGTAACTCCGGCTCTGATTGCATTTACTGAAATACCCGACTTGCCGAGTTCCATTGCCAATTGTCTTATATACGATTCAAGACATGCCTTTGCTGCCGATACGGCTCCGTAAAACTCAATTTGTCTTGACCCTCCTGATGATGTCATACCGTAAATTTTTCCACCTCTTGTCATGAGTTTCCTGAAAATCACATCCTGTGTCCAGTAAACAATACTGTTTGCCATTACATCAAGAGTCATTTCAATTTGTTTCTGATTTATGGAATCTGCAGGAGTATCAGCAATGAAAGGTTTCAAAGTTCCGAACGCCAGAGAATGGACAAGGACTTTGAGAGTACAATTCTTCCTTTCTTGAAATATTTTTTCAATTTCGGAAATTATTTCAGCGCGTTTCAAAGGGTCAGCCGCATTTGCATTAAAAAAATTTACATCAACACCGAATCCTTTGAGCTCTGATATCAATTTCTCAACATCCGGCTTTGTAGTCGCACGGTCAAGGTGAACACCAATTATATTCATTCCGTCTTTAGCCAGAGCAAGCGAAATTGCTTTGCCAAATCCGCTTGATGAACCAAGTATGAGTGAGTAATTATTTCCCATAAGTTGTGTCTAAACGTATGTTATATTAAAATAAAAAATCAGTCTGATAATGCCAGAAATGCTATAAATTACTTTGATTTGACTGCTATTATAGTCATAATCAAACTTATTATAAATAGAAAAATCACAATGATTGTAAAGGATGCAGATGTCCAAAAACCTGCAACCAGTCCCCAAATTATGAAAATCCATAATATTGCAACGATGAAAAATAAATTCCAGCTAAGCAGCAATGACTGACGCGTAGATTTTTTCTTATGAAAAGTTTTGAAGAGACTTGTTACGAAGACGTAGAAGAACAATGCAAGACCTAAGACGGAGAGTATGATATAGATAAATAATTTTGTATTTGTCAGTGTTGTTTCCGAAATGGAATCAACGGAAGCAGTGTCAATCTTTCTCACAGTATCCACTGGGGTAACATTCTGCACCGGTGTCTTATTAGCCGACGTGTCAATCTGTAGATTACGGTTTTGCTGTAATGCTGTATCTGTGGTTTGAACAGGAGGAGTCTGAACATTTGAAGTCTGAACAGGCGCAGTCTTCTTGTTTGAATCAGCAGGTGCTATTGAAGACTTATCCTTAAAAGTAAATCCGACTGTGCCGGCTATTGAAATTACTAACACAACAATCGCAAAGTTCTTGATATTCAATTTCATTCAGTTGTCATTCTTAAGTGATTCGATAAAACCTGTATCATAGTCATTGGAAAGAAATTTTTCATTCTGCATTATCATCTGGTGAAATGGAATTGTTGTCTTAATACCTTCGATAATAAATTCATCAAGCGCTCTCGACATTTTCGATATTGCTTCATCGCGAGTCTGACCAAATGTAATAAGTTTGCCGATCATCGAATCATAGAACGGCGGAATTTTGTAGCTGGTATAACAGTGCGTATCAACACGGACTCCGAATCCACCCGGCTGATTAAAAGCTGTCACAAGACCGGGCGACGGACGAAAATTGTTTTCAGGATCTTCGGCATTAATCCTGCACTCCATTGAACATCCATTTATCTTAATCTTTTTCTTGCTTAATTTTTCTCCGGAAGCGATCCTAAGCTGTTCGCGAATCAGATCAATCCCTGTTATCTGCTCGGTTACAGGGTGTTCAACCTGTATCCGGGTATTCATTTCCATGAAATAAAAATTTTTATTCTTGTCAACGAGAAACTCTATTGTTCCGGCTCCAAGATAATTTACGGATTTTGCTCCCGCTATTGCAGCCTTTGACATCTTTTCCCTTACTTCTTCATTTATTACAGGTGAAGGTGACTCTTCGATCAGTTTCTGATGTCTCCTCTGAACCGAACAATCTCTCTCACCAAGAGAGATTACATTTCCAAACTTGTCACCGAGAATTTGTATTTCCACATGTCGCGGATTTTCTATGAACTTTTCAATATATATATCTCCGTTTCCGAAGGAGCTTTCAGCTTCGGATTTAGCCGTAATATATGCATTCTCAAGGTGCTCCATGTCACGGACAATTCTCATTCCTTTTCCGCCACCGCCTGCAGATGCTTTTATCATAATAGGCAAGCCCGATTGTTCTGCAATCGCTTTCGCTTCTTCAACACTTCTTACGATTCCGTCACTGCCCGGTACAACAGGAACACCGGCAGCCCGCATTGTTTCTTTTGCCAGTGATTTGTTACCCATTGAAGTTATCATATCCGGCATGGGTCCCACAAAATTCAGATTTGAATCAATACATATCTCCGCGAAGTCAGCATTTTCAGCAAGAAAACCATATCCAGGATGGACGGCATCTGCATTAGTTATTTGTGCAACAGAGATAATTCTGGGAATATTCAGGTAACTGTCTTTTGATACAGAGCCACCAATGCATACAGCTTCATCTGCAAACCTGACATGAAGAGAATCTTTGTCAGCATCGGAATAAACTGCAACAGTCTTAATTCCCATCTCTCTGCATGACCTGATTATTCGTAAGGCAATTTCACCTCTGTTTGCTATGAGTAATTTGTTTATCATTATCGGAGATAGGTTAATCAGCTCTTCTCAATAAGAAACAAAGGCTGATTATATTCGACTGGCTGTCCATTTTCTACGAGAACTTTCACAATTTTTCCGGAAACTTCAGACTCAATTTCATTCATAAGCTTCATTGCTTCAATTATACACAAGACTGTTCCGGAAGTTACAGAGCTTCCGACATTTACATAAGGATCGGCGTCAGGCGAAGGAGCTCTGTACAATGTACCAACCATTGGCGATTTTACTTCATACAAATTATCCGACTTGGGTAAATCAGCTTCCTTAGACTGGGATTCACTTGTTGTCTGCTTTTCAACAGTTTTCGCTTCAGGTAGCGGGGATTCAGTATAGATAACACCGGGCCGGGGAACCGAAGCAACTGATCTTAAAGATGCTCGTGTTACTTTTATGCGAAGCCCTCCATCTTCAATTTCAATTTCTTCTGCGCTGCTTGAATCAAATATCTTAAGCAGCTTTTTCAAATAATTCAAATCCATGACTTGAGATTTTTTTCCGGCTACCGGTTGGTTTTCAGATTTTTGCTCTTTCAATGTATTCTCCCGAGCGTGAGTCAACTCGTATTATGTCATTCTCGTTTATGAAAAGTGGCGCATTAACTACGGCGCCGGTTTCTAATGTTACAGGCTTTGTCGCTCCGGTTGCTGTATCTCCTTTAACACCGGGCGGCGCAGATACTACTTTCAAATAAACATGCGGCGGAACTTCAACCGACATGGGCTTGCCGTTATGAAAATATACCTGAATTATTTCGCCTTCTTTCAGATAGCTCCCGGATTTGCCAATCAACTCTCCTGAAAGTGTAACCTGATCGTAAGTCTCATTATCCATGAATACGTAATCTTCACCGTCCTTATACAGGAATTGATAATTCCCGCTTTCTAGCCTTTCAATCTGAATCTCTTCGCCGGAACGAAAACGATTCTCGATCATCTTTCCGTTTTTCAAATTCCTAAGCTTTACCTGGTAAAATGCTCTAAGATTTCCCGGTGTCCTGTGCTCGACAGATACAACCGAATGCAAGTCATTATTGTAATTTATTATTACGCCGTTCTTTAAATCCGAAGTTGTTGCCATTAAATGTTTATGCAGTTTTGTTTTTTGATTTTCCAATTTACCGATTTGAAGCCCTAAAATCAATTGACAGTTTTTCACAGATTTTGAAATTTATGCCTGATTATTGGTGAAAACTACCAATTTTATGTCTGATTTTAGCGGGAATTCTCAAAAACTGAATTATGCGATTTCATTGATATCTGTCAGCAGCAATTGGGTCTTTGCTATTCAGTTTTAGAAAGCAGCATTTCTTTTGCGGACTTTACGCAAGTGCGTAAGAGCAACAATGCCCGCTTAGGAATTGACAAGATTTTCAAAGCCTGAACGGTTTGAAGGATTCGGAAAATTCATCATAAGCTAATGAGTTTATAATGGAAAAGGAAATGATTGTTTGGTATATTTCTATTTCAAATAAAGAATGTAACAATTGGATAAGGAAACATACGGTAACTGCTCCAACTGCGGAATAGAGCTATCAGGAAAATTCTGTCATGTTTGCGGAGAAAAAAAGACAAATCCGGATGACTATTCAATAAAGAGTTTTCTCAAACAGTCCGCAGACGTATTTTTTCATTTTGATTCAGCCGTCATAAGAACACTCAAACTGCTTTTCACGGATCCGGGACTTGTTTCTTTGGAATATCTCGAAGGAAAAAGAGTAAGATATACAAAGCCGCTGAAATTGTTTGTACTTGTGAACATAATTTATTTCCTGATTCTGAATTACATAGGTTTTGATACGGTAACAAATCCTCTTGCAGATCACATGAATAGTTTAGTTTACGGAGGTCTTGCGACAAGGATGGTAAACGATAAACTCGCAAAGAGCGGCATGGAGTTAGGCAAGTATGCGAACATTTTTTATGATTCAATCTATGTTCATTCAAAATTGCTTCTTGTTCTTATGATTCCGATGTTTGCACTGGTTTTGAAATTGGTCTTCATAAAAAGGAAGAGACTTTATTATGAGCATCTTGTCTTCTCGTCATATTTTTTTACATTTGCATTGCTTGCATATACAATTTTCCTGAATCTGTTTTATTATATAACATATTACTTTACCAACTATGAGGTGAATTCGTTCGGCATAGTCCTTATTGATGACAGGCTCGCTGAAATTGTTATGTCAGCAATCATATTTATCTATCTCTATTTATCATTATCCAAAACTTATAAGATTGCAGGAGTTGATTTAATAACAAAGACTCTTTTGACAATGATTGGTTTAGTTGCAGTATTGACTGCATATAACTTCATAATCTTTCTTGTAGTTATTTATACAACGTGATGTTAGAATCAGAAGGCTAAATTCATCAAGGAAGAAATTCCACTAAATCGTGACTCATCTACTTTTGAAAATAAATGAACATTAATTTTATTGATGATATCATCGAAAGACTGACGCAGTTAAAATCGGATGCATACGATGCATTCGGACATCTCAACAGCGAATTGCTAAATTGGAAACCGTCGCCTGAAGAATGGTCGGTAGCACAATGCATTGATCATATCATCATTTCAAATGAAAAATATTTTGACGAGATAAATTTAATCATTGCAGGAAGCGAAAAGCAAAATGCATGGAAGAATATTCCATTTGCTCCGAAATTGTTTGGGACAATGCTGATTAAATCAGTGAACGAGGAACCGTCAAGAAAGCAAAAGGCTCCTCAAGTATTCCAGCCCCGAGCATCGAAAATAGAAGAAGATATAATAAACAGATTTCAGCTTCATCAGGATGATTTGATAAAGCTTGCTGACTCATGCAGGGATGTAAATATATTTGAAAAGAAAGTTACTTCTCCTGTTATGAAATACATCACATACAATTTGAAAGATACTTTCACAATCCTTACTTCCCATGAAGCGAGGCATATCAATCAGGCAAAAAGAATTATCCAGCTTGAAGATTTTCCCCGGTCTTAATACAGGGATTTACAACTGTGATTTGTTTAATTGTCGTCAGAGTTTCATATTGCAGACGAAACCCTGACGAGGCGACAAATGTCGTTATTTCAGAAGGATCATCTTCTTAGTATCTGTGAATGCATTGCCGTTAGCTTCAACAGTAAGTGAATAGAAATAAACTCCGCTTGTGAATTTACTTCCGTCCCATGTTTCCGAATAAGATCCACGGTGACGGGAAGAATTTACAATTGTTTCCATTTCCTGACCTAACGCGCTATAAATCTTTAGAGTAACAAATCCATCCTCACTAAGATTGTAAATTATTCTTGTAGTTGGGTTAAACGGATTCGGATAATTCTGATACAATTCAAACTTGTCGGGCAATTGTGATGCAAGAGTACTTATATTGACAGGCGAGGACACTATTGCCGTATAAGCTTCCATATTGACTCCGCCGGCACGCTCATCGCACCAGACAGGTACAATTGTATTTTTGTAATAATCAATTCCGATATAATCACCGAATCTCACCGCCGAATTCGGCTGACTCGTCGGGAATGACTGTGAACTTAATCTGTAATTATTAAAACTGATGCCATGGTCGGTTGAAACAGCAAGATAAGCATCAATGATATTTTGGCTTGCAGTATTTCTTGAGTCATAGTAAATGACGGCAACATTTCCGGAATCATTTACTTCTATCCATGGCCAGCATTGGAGTTTACCGTTTGCAACAGCATCATCATTTACTCTAAGTGGAGATGACCAGTTAGCGCCGCGGTTTGTTGACCTGCTGACAAACACATCAGGGTCGCCGTTTCGTGAATCGCACCAGGTTACATACAGATATCCGTTACTGTTGCTGCCGGAAATATCGGCTGCAATGGAAGGAAAAGTAACACCTCCTGATGTAATCGGTATGACAGGAGTTGCACCCTCGGAGATTCGAATGTCCGTGGCAAATGTATTCCCGCCATCTGTTGATTTATCAAACATGATCCAGTCATTGGACGCGTCACCTGAAAGCCATGTGATATTGACTTCGCCATTAGCGCCTATTGCAAGGTCGCTTCCCTGACCGACGTTGTTGGGTTCATTAAACTGTTGTCCCGTTGTCCAGATAATCCCGTCGTTAGTAGATCTCGTCAGCAGATTAGCAATATTGCCGCTGAATGTAGTCCAGCTCATATAAAGATAATTCCGGAACGGGCTGCCGATTGTGAAATCTGTTGCGATGTATTCTTTATCTTCTGAACCTGTTTGAGATGCAACTACTGCAATTGGAAATGTGACACCGCCATCCGTTGATTTGTAAACTGCAAGCGTTCCGTTTCCGTTTGTTCCGGTCAAAGCAATTACCGCAATGTAAAAATTTCCGGCGGAATCAACTCCGACTGTCGGGTCACTGTTTCTAATCAGTCCGTTCGGAAGCAGCGTTGAATCAAGCAATCTGCTTACAGACCAAGTTTGACCTCCGTCAGTAGAATAACTATATCCGACCTTCCTGTTTGCAGGGCTGACACCGCGTCTGAAGTCTCTCCACGCGGCGACGACTCTTGAAGGATTTTTCCTGCTGATCTTCACAGAGGTTTCATTTTGCGGAGCGCTGTCTTCGGAGATATTGTAGTTGGTAAATAACACCGAAGAATAAGGTGAAGGATTTTCCACGAAGGATTCAGGGACAATTTTATTTTCTTCCGCTTCAATTTCATGAGGCTTTGAAAATCTCTTTGACTTGTCATCTCCTCTGGAAATTGAAACTGCAAGCAGCAGAATGACAATTGAACTAAACAACACCAATTTGTTTTTCATGATAGATTTCGTTTTACAATGACAATGTGTCATCTTATTTTTTCCTCGATACACCGGAGACTATGATTGCGATTAGTCCGACGACTATTCCGTATGCGATACCGAAGAACGGACCGGAAAATAAAATTACATATTGCGGAGCAAGTGATACAGGCAACTGCTTGAATCCGTCAAGCGACGACGGGTTATGCAGCAGATAGGAATCAAAGAATACGGATTGAATAATGGAACCAATTATCCCGGTTATCAAACCGGTTATAACGCCGTGCATGAACACTCTCGAACATGTTCGTGAGATGACAATTCCCGAAATAATTCCGAGTATGATCCAGCCGATCCATTCCTTTCCCGCGGGTATGACTCCGAATGTGGAACCTATAAAGATCAAAATGCCCACAAATGTAAGGGATAAAATAATTTTCCAGTTCATTATTTAATTTTAGGTTAAGAAATTACTTTTGAGAGAAAGTTTGTTACATTTGTTTTTATGTTTAATCTGAATCGTAAATCTGATACAGCAAACCTTATGCAATCATTTTAAACTGTTCAATGAATCGAGCTTATTACGTGCAGTCTTGTCATCCGGAGTTACTGACAAAATCATTTTCAGAAATCCTTTGCCCTTTTCCATTTCACCTCTTCTCAAAGCGATACCCGAAAGCCCGTTCATTGCACTGGTATTTTTCCTGTCAAGTTTTAATGCATCATTGAAATATTTTTCTTCTGACACTGTATCTTTCAATGCTGCATAGCACATTGCGATGTTATTCATTATTCCTGAAGCGTCAACGGGATTCTTGTTCGCCTCAAGTAATTTCTTAAGAGACTCAATTGCTTCGGCATACTTCTTCTCGCTATATAGCTGAAAAGATTTCTGTTCCAGTAATGTGTTACGGTAATTCTTTAGCTGCTCTTCATTTAGATTTTTCTTATCAAGTTCTTTATTTACAGATTGATTTGATTTCAGTTCAGCGAGAAACTTCTGCGATTCGCGGTAATTCGGAGAAATTGTCTGAAGCTTTTCCAGCATCATTATTGAACTGTCCGTCTTTCCTTCTTTATTATAAATATTTGCCATTTGAAAATAACCATCCGGTGCAAGAGAATCCGAAAAAATTCCTCTTTGAATCTCATGCTTGGCGGAATCAATGCTGCCCTGTATCAGGTAAACTAATCCGAGATTGTGATGGGCTAAGACATCCTTTTCGCGAAGCTCGATTGCTCTCTTGTAAAGTTCTTTCGCTTCGTCATACTTACCTGCATTTGAATATATATTTGCAATGTTGACCAATAATGCTATTCCCTCGGTACCTTTTGCAGACAAGTAAAGTGTGTCATTATTTTTCCAATCCTCATTCCTTGCGTAAGTGAGATATGACAAGAGGCAAATAATTACAATAATGCCGATTGTCAAAATAGAAAAATCTCTCTTCGCGCTGCCCCGAAGTGCCAAGTAACATACAAGGAGCACAAGCGCAAATGAAACGATATATAAAAATCTCTCTGCCATCAGGCTCATTGTCGGGATGATATTAAGGACAGGAAGAAGTGTGACAAAAAAGAAGAGTATGCAAAATGAAATTATGCTGTCGCGCTTATAAAAATAGAACGCAAGAAATAGCATCAATGCAATTAATGCCATTGACAAAATTACCGGAATGTCAATCATAGTCTTGGCATCGAGGATGACACCATTGTAATGGTAAAGCAAAGGGAACGGAATGAACAGCAACCTTAGATAAACCGGAATCGTCTTCAGCATTGTGCCTGTAACTACAATCCAGTCTTTATCAATGAAGTAGAAATAATTTTCTCTTTCGGGGACATTTCTTAGCAGATAAAATCGCAGCGCCAAATATAAGATTGTTATTATCGCAAACAGAATGTAAACATATAGATTTGTTTTGAAATACTTCCAGTCTTTCTTTCTGAAGACGAAGTCATAGAGAATAATTATTACAGGCATCGTCACAATCATTTCTTTCGTCAGCAGTCCGAGAATGTAAAAAACAAAACATAAGATCAGCAGACTATAATTCTTATTCTCGATTCTGTGGAGAGAGTAGTCCTTTTTGTTGAATTCAAGTTCCTGCGTAAACAGAATGTAGCACAGGAACGAAGCAAAGAAAAACATCGTAACCATTGAGTCTGTTCTGCCGCTCACCCACGTAACTGCTTCTGTGTGTATCGGATGCACTGCGAAAATGAGTGAAGCGAGGAGCGAAAATAAATTCCTGAACTTAAATCTCCAGAACAAGGAATTAAGTATTTTGAACAAGAGCAGGCAACAAATTACATGAATCACAATATTTGTCAGATGATATCCGTATGGGTCAAGTTTCCAGAAATAATAATCAATAGCATAGGATGCAGAAACGATTGGCCTATAATATCTTCCAATTACTTTGTGAAATCCTTCCTCGGCCGTGAAAAACCTGGGAATGTTTGAAAGATTTTGAATGGAAGTATTTGAAAGTATTACACTGTCGTCATCAAATACAAAATCATTATTGAGGGAGTTGTAATAGACGAGAAAGGACACCGCTGCAATAATTGCGTAGCAATAAAATGGTTTGATATTGCTCAAATTTCAGTTCACTTTTTTGTGTAACAAAAAATATCCATTATAAACAATAATGCAAAGTAAGAAATATTTGAATCAGAAGTTTGGATATTATTTTTGTTTGTGAAACTCATTGACGGAAGTCTTCAAAACTTTCTTTCGCATAATCAATTATTTCGGGTTTGTACTCCCGGTCGCCGAAGTGAAGAATAAAATAAATCTCGTTAACCCCATTATCAAAAAACCGCTTTAACTGTCCGGTCCAATCGTCAATTCTTCCGAAATCAGTTGGATGCTCATACGATAGAAAACGGATAAACGCTGTTTGGTTTGTAAGCTTCAGCTTATTGAGATGCTGAATTGTTTCTGCGCCGTCAACTAAGACAATTCCTGCGTTGTATTCTTTCAGCATTGCAATGCAGTAAGAAATTACTTTTGAATCTGCGAGCCATTCCGGGCGCAACTCAACGCTTACTTTTATGCGATTGCAGGTATATTCGAGAAAATTTTTGAGACGCGACTTTCCTGAATGAAACATTCGCGGAGATAGCTGAAGAAAACATATACCGAGATTGCCAGAAAGCATATTTACATTTTCGATAAATGCATCAATGTCCTCTTCAACACTGTTCAGATATTTTTGATGGCTGATGATTTCCGGGAACTTCGGACAAAACCTGAAATCAGGATTTACATCTGATTTCCATTTTGAAATCATGTCGGGTTGAGGCAGATCATAAAAAGTTGAATTTAGTTCGCAACAATTAAACTCTTTCGAATAAATGTTCAGCAGGTTATGCCTAACACCATTATTCTTTTTCAGGAATTTGTAATTCCACTGACTGCACCCGAGATACAGCATTTATTTTTTGTTTAGAATGTTTGCGGGTTCCATCTTCATTTTCAATTCATCTTTCAGCGGAAGGAATACGGAAGCAATTGCAGTGTGCGGTAAAGTCAGGAAATCGGAAGCATTTGATTTGGTAAAAATAAGAGGCATCCGGTTATGAACGGGCTTCATGAAATTATTCGGCTCGCAGGTAATGATTGACGCAGCAGTTTCATTTTTATTGTCCTTGTGTTTAATAATCCCTCCTGCAAAGAAAAGTTTTTCATTTTTCAATGAAATTCTTTGCATGGATTTTTTCCCGT
Organism: Ignavibacteria bacterium; assembly: GCA_039810605.1. Lineage (GTDB taxonomy): Bacteria > Bacteroidota > Ignavibacteria > Tepidaquicellales > Tepidaquicellaceae > JAGPCH01. Next base: position 45,761 of record JBDHXH010000012.1, read on the forward strand.
CAATCACTGGCCACTCATAAAATGCAGTCATAGGTATAATACAACGGTTTGATTGATACAAATCAATCCAGTTCTTTGCCTTTGTTACAGTCTCTATTTTGCTGTTGAAAACATCCTTGTCAAAATAAGGATCTTTCCCTTTGCTCTTCCGTGAAGGATCATAGACGGTTGATTTGATTCCCCATTTCATAATTTTAAGTTTTAACATTCCGTCTTCAAGAGTGACTATCCGGATTCGGTCGGTCGGAGCAATATTTTCACGGAATAGTTCTTCTTCAATGTCATAGTCAATGTGAAGTTTGCCGATGTATTGACTGAAAATTGCATCCAGTTCATCTTTGCTTACTGCGTTTTCAAATCTTCCGCACATTATGATTATCTTGTTTTAGATTGACAGCATTAAAACAGAATGCAGCACTTGTTAAAATGTGATTAAATTTTTATAGTTAATAATTCATTCCAATTTGTAGTAAACCTTTTGGAAATAAAATTCATTTTCATCTTCCATATTTGATTTATTCCGGATGATGCAAATTTTATTGTATCTCTTCCCCAAACATTATTGATACAGTCAAAAGAATTCATCAGAGAGTTCATCTTCTTCAAGTCGTCATGGACAAACATATTCTGCTGATTGTGATCTTCGGGGAAAATATCTGAAAGATAAACACCTGCCTTTATGTATTTATAACCTTTTAGATAAATCCTGTTCAAAACAAACAATGCATTGCTTATTAAATCCGGAGTAAAGGATGTTGGAACATTTAGTTTAACTGTTCTTCCTGTTGAATGCTGAATTTCATGAAGTTTAAAATGATTAGTCTGAATAAAAACATGGATTGCGCCGCAGATGGAATTTTGTTTACGGAGTTTTTCTGCAGCTCTGCATGTGTATTGGGAAACAGCTTCGGATAGCTCACCGAGTTCGGTGACATATTTCCCGAATGATTTAGATGACATTATTCCTTTCTTGGATTTTAGGAACTCTTCGAGTTTAATGCAAGAAATTCCCCTTAATTCGAGACAGCTTCTTAGACCTGTAACATTCATTTTTTCCTTAATCCAGTTTTCATCTGAATTCTTAAAATCGTATGCGCTAAGTATTTTATTTTTGAAAAGCATTTTTGCGTAATTGCTGCCAATTCCCCAGACATCATGAACAGGAACCTGTTTCAGAAGAGTATCTTTATTTTTTATTCGGGAAATATCAAACACCCCGTTCAGCTTAATATTTTTCTTTGCAAATTCATTTGCAATTTTTGAAAGGGTTTTAGTTTCAGCAATTCCAATTGATACAGGGATTCCGGTATTTTTCAATATTGTTTTTCTAATCAGGGATGCGTAACCGGTGAGACTTTTCCCGCAGATATTTTTGAAATTCAAGAATGCCTCGTCAATGGAATAGTATTCTATGTTAGGTGTAAATTCAGAAAGTAAATTCATTACTCTAGTTGAAATGTCACCGTATAAAGTATAGTTTGATGAAAATACCTTTACGTTATTTTTGACAGCTAATTCTTTGATTCTGAAATATGGAACTCCCATTCCTATCCCGAGAGATTTAGCCTCATCGCTGCGCGATACTACGCATCCGTCGTTGTTGCTTAAAATAATAACAGGAGTGTTTTTCAGTGAGGGGTTGAAAATTCTTTCGCATGATACGTAGAAGTTATTGCAGTCTATGTGCGCTATAATACTCATAGATGTTCTGAAAAATCATATAACTTTATGTATTGAATAAACAACAACCCCCCAGATGATCAATTCAGAGTCTTCATTAATCAATATGGGAGTAAAGTTTTCGTTCATTCCGGTTAAATATAATCTGTCGTTAATCTTTTCGATCCGTTTGATTGTAAATTCACCGTTTAATTCAGCAACCGTAATTTGGCCTAGTGCAGGTGAAAGACTCCGGTCAACAATCAGCAAGTCATCATCATGAATACCGGCATTCTTCATGCTTTCCCCGCTGACTCTGACCATATATGTTGAGTTGGGGTGTTCAATTAAATATTCATTCAAGTCGAGATTACTCTCCATGTAGTCAAGTGCCGGAGAGGGAAATCCCGCAGGTATTTTCAAATCTATAAACTTAACATCATGTGCCGGCATTATTTCTTATTCCCGATAAATGTTTTAAATAATCTAACAGGCTTACCTTAATAATATAAGGTAAAAAAAAGGAACTACCAATTGCCGACTCACGATTCACGATTGCCGATTCACGATTGCCGATTCACGATTGCCGATTCACGACTCAAGAAAGAAAGTAAAGGAAAGAGAAAGGAAATTTGAAGTAATTTTTATTGTTTCAGTACTTCTTCAATAATGTTGAGCACGTTTAATCCATCTGCTTCGGCATTGAAGTTAGTAATCAGTCTATGACGCAGCACAGGCTTTGCGACTTTTTTGACATCATCAATTGATGGGGTAAATCTTCCTTCCAATATGCAGTTAGTCTTTGCTCCGAGTATCAGATATTGAGATGCTCGCGGACCAGCGCCCCAGCTGATGTAATCTTTAATGATTTTCAAAGAGTTTTCATTATTTGGTCGGGTTTTTGAAACCATATTAACTGCATAATTTATTACTTCATCAGCGACAGGAACTTTTCTTACAAGGTCCTGAAAAAGAATTATATCCTCACTTGAGAAAATGATTTTCATTTCAGGGGAATACATACTTGTTGTTTTCTTGATGATTTCAATTTCTTCTTCAAATTCCGGATAGTCAAGCCAGAGATTGAACATGAATCTGTCAAGCTGCGCTTCGGGAAGGGGATAAGTGCCTTCTTGTTCGATGGGATTTTGCGTTGCAAGTACAAAGAAAGGTTCCTCGAGTTTATAAGAGATCCCTGCTGCGGTAACTTTATGCTCCTGCATTGCTTCAAGCAGCGCAGATTGAGTTTTTGGCGGCGTCCTGTTGATCTCGTCAGCAAGAATAATATTTCCGAAAATTGGACCCTTGACGAACTGGAATGTCTTTTTCCCTTCCTTGTCACTCTGTAAAATTTCTGTTCCTGTAATATCTGAAGGCATTAGATCGGGAGTGAACTGAATTCTGCTGAAATCCATATCCATGACTTCAGAAAGAGTTTTTACAATTAAAGTTTTGGCAAGACCGGGTACACCGACAAGAAGGCAGTGACCCTTTGCAAGGATTGAAATCAGAATTTGTTCAATGATGTTACTTTGTCCGACAATGACTTTTGAAATTTCATTTCTCAATTCCGAATATTTTTCATTCAGAATTTTTACAAGTTCAACGTCGGAGATCTTTTGAATATTGTGTTCCTGCATTTCAGATTTTTTTGAATTAGGATTCATCATCTACTACTTTGACATCACCGAATTGTTTCATGGAGTCTGCAATTTCAACGGTATTGCCTGCTACCGAAATGGTCAGCGAATCCGGATGAAGATATTTGTTTGCAGCATCATGAATGTCTTGTGCTGAAAGTTCATTTACATTACGAATGAACTTATTGTAATAATCGTCCTCAAGTCCGAAGAATTTGAGATTGATTACTTTGGATGCAACAGCATTCGGAGTCTCAAGTTGAAGGGGAAAATTTCCTGAAACATAATTTTTTACATTTTGCAATTCTTCTTCGGGGATAGGTTCTCTCCGAATAATATTAAGTTCATTGAGGACTTCGGCAATTGCATTTGCGGTAATATCATTTTTCACTTCGGTGGAAATGTAAAATTCACCGGAATGCTTATAAGGAATGAAATTAGATCTCGCGCCATAAGTATAACCATTTTTTTCTCGGAGATTCTTGTTGATTCTTGAAGTAAAATATCCTCCAAACAGGGTATTCAGCACTTGTATGGGAATAAAATCAGGATGATTTCTCGGAACGCCTAAATGACCAAGCCTCAATGAAGACTGTACTGCATTACTTTTTTCTGAAAGTAATACTTTCACTTTGCCTGAATCTTCGGGAAGAATTATTTTTTCCTGTTCATAATCATTAGTTTTCCATTTAGCAAATCGCTCGTTCAGTTTAAGCATCGCTTCATCGGGGCTTATGGCTCCTACAAATGCAACGATAAGGTTTTGCGGGCGGTAAACCTTTTTGTAAAATTCAGCAATGTCATTTCTGGAAATATTATCTATGGTATTCAGCATACCTTCGGTAGGAAATGCATAAGGTGTATTCCCAAATACAAATCTTCTGAAAGTTTTCTCTGCAAGGTATTCTCCGTCATCGGTCATAGAAAGCAGTGAATTCATCCGCTGCTCTTTTTGGCGTGATATTTCTTCTTCCGCAAATTCCGGTTCAAGAATCACATCAGACATTACATCAAAGATATTGTCAAAATATTTTTTCAACGAATGGCTGCTGACATAGGATGCATCAGGGTCGCTTCCGCTTGAGAGCGATGCGCCGTAAAAGTCAATTTCTTGAGCGACCTGTGTCGCATTCATTCCGGCAGTTCCTTTTACAAGCAATTCAGCAGTCAGCGATGCAAGTCCTGACTTTTCACTTCCGGAAAAAAAGTCAAGATAAGAGCCTGATTTAAAAACAAATCTTGATGTAACGATTGGGAGCCTGTTATCCTCAATGACGAGAACCATAATGCCGTTGTCCAGACTTGTTTCGAAAAATTTTGGAAAGTTCACGTCTTTAGGTTTTCCGGGTTTTGGCTGTTTTGAACGATCCAATTTTTTGGTCTGCACCATCTGCTTGATATTAGTTGTCATCTTTGTTTTTTCGGATAATAATTGAGAACGACTCTCTGGTTTGAATTAAGATATTTCTTTGCTGCATTGACAATGTCATTCTTTGTAATCGCAAGGTAATCAAGAATTTCAAGATTAATCAATTCACAATTATTGAAGATAGTCTTCAGATACGAAAACCTGTCTGCAAGAGATACAATAGACTGAATTCTTGAATTATGAATAGTCTCAATTCTGTTTTTTATCTTGGTAATTTCATCATCATCAATTTTTCCTTCCACAATTTCCATCAGGATATTATCAATTTTCATTTCAACTTCATCAAGACTTTTGCCCTTTAATGCCAAGGCATTTATGATGAACACGCTGGCCTTCTCGAATCCGAACAATGATGAATCGCATTCATTTACAAGCTGTGACTTATACTCAAGTTCTTTGTAAAATCTCGAACTATCTCCTTCGGACAAAATCCCGTTGAGGATGCTCATCGCATAATACTCTTTGGAACCTGCTTCTGGCAAACGATAAAAAATAAATTTACCGTCGAGATGTATGTTGTCATAAATATCCTTGC
>JBDHXH010000013.1:0-50946 GCA_039810605.1 Ignavibacteria bacterium
AATGTTTGCGGAATGAAGCCGTAAGGTGTGGGACATATATTTGAATATTTCTGCGGTCTGTCAACTTTCAGGTAGCCGCTTTGTTTTTCGATCTCATATTTCACAGTGTCTGTCGGTACTATCTCGATATACGCAGTAACTATTTCCGGAAATCCGCTTCCAATGGGGACTCCATGCCAGGGGTTAGACTTCATCAATAGCCTTATCTTCTCCCAGATATCGTCTAATATTTCGTTGCTCATTCTTTATTATTATTTATAAGAATTTTTGAAAGTAAGAATTTATTTATTTTGAAATATAATCAAGTGATTTTCTGATTAAGTCTTCGGTTGAAAGTTTTGCATCGGAAGTTTGTTTCAAAACTTCACGAATAATCCTCTCTGCTTCAGACCTTTGATAACCAAGGTTCATGAGCGCATTCAATGCTTCAACTCTTGCAAACTCACCCGACTCCGTGGGCGCTACAAATCGGGAATCAGTGTCCTTGTCAATCTTGTAAATCCTGTCTTTGAGCGACATTGAAATCAACTCCAGTTTCTTACTTCCAATGCCCGGAATTTTTATCGCTGCCTGAAAGTCTTTATTTGAAATAATACTTATGATTTCCTCAAAGGAAAGATACGAAAGAATTGAATGCGCAATCTTCGGACCTATTCCGCTTACGGACAAAAGCATTTTATAAATCTCTCTTTCCCTCTCATCAATAAACCCAAAGAGCTGCAGCGAGTTTTCCTTTACGTCAAGGTATGTTATGATTGAATACTCAATGCCGATTTCGGAAACTTTTTCAGACACTCTTTTTGAAACCAATACCTGATAACCCACTCCGTTAACATCGAGTATGATTTCGTTTCCTTTTTTGAAAATTAGTTTGCCTCTAAGAGATGAGATCATTCGTTTGCCTTGCTGTATATCCTGTGCGGATTTTGGTTAATGAAAATTTTCCATGAAACACTTTTTGAGCTGCGACCTCCGCTTAAGGGAATGTTCTGTGAATTGTAAAAGTGACATAATGCAACAGCAAGTGCATCTGATGAATCGGCTCGGATTGAGTTATCTCTGATTGAGAGAATTGACTTTACCATATATTTCACCTGTTCCTTAGATGATGCACCGCTGCCCGTAACAGATTTTTTTATCTCTCTTGGCGAATACTCCGTAATCTTGAGATGTGAATTCAGCGCTGCAATAATTGCCACTCCTCTTGCCTGTCCGAGTTTCAGAGTAGATTGAATGTTCTTCCCGTAAAATGCGGTTTCAATTGCAAGTTCGTCAGGATGATGCTCAACTATGCAGTCAATACATTTATCGTAAATCTGTTTTAGTCTTTCCGGAAGAGGGCATCCGGATTTCAGATTAATTGTGTCATAATGTATCATGCAGACTTTCCCGTCTTTATATTCGACGATACCAATTCCCGTAACTGCAGTTCCCGGATCAATTCCAAGTATTCTCATCTTACTTAACTATGATTCTTCAAAATCAGCATTTGTGTAAACATTCTGTACATCATCGTTCTCTTCGACCGCTTCGATGCATCTGATTATGTCATCGGCATTCTTTCCTCCTACAGACACGAGATCTTTTGCAACAAACTGAAGTGAGGCGTTCTCAATTGCAAGCCCTTTATCTTCAATTGCTTTTCTAACCTTTTCAAAATTTTCAAGCGCAGTCTTCACTTCAAAATACTCACCTGATGAATCAAGGTCATCGGCACCGGCATCAAGAATTATTTCCATCAGATCGTCTTCGGTTACATTTTTCTTTTCAAGAGTGATGATTCCTTTTCTTTCAAACATCCAGGCAACAGAGCCGGACTCGCCGAGATTACCGCTGTTCTTTGAAATCAGATGACGGAGTTCTGCAACAGTTCTGTTCTTATTGTCAGTAACGCTTTCAATCATCATTGCAATGCCGTGCGGGGCATAGCCTTCATAAGTAATTTCTTCGTATCTCACGCCTTCAAGTTCACCTGTTCCTTTCTTAATGGCGCGCGTAATATTATCCTGCGGCATGTTATTTCCTTTTGCATTCTGAATTGCAAGCCGAAGCCTTGGATTGGCATCCGGATCTCCTCCACCGTCACGCGCAGCAATTGTAATTTCCTTAATTATCTTGGTGAATACTTTTCCTCGTGCTGCGTCAGTTGCAGCTTTCTTCCTCTTGATTGTAGCCCACTTGGAATGTCCGGACATTTATCTTTTTAGTTTGTTTAGTTTGGTTTTTTAAATTAAAATCACTTACAAAGTCACAGTTACGTATAATGCAAAAATATTAAATCTGCCGATAAACTTGGAGTGTAAAATCTGAATCTTTTTCAGGAGGGCAACTTCTTCATGAAATTGTAAAATCGGAGAAATAAAAAATACAAAGAATTACCTTGAAGGTTGTAAATCGCGCACTCTAAGCTTTGTATATTCTCTTCCGTTCCAGAAACTTCTGTCTATTGAATAACAGACATCGCAATAATTTCCTGTTTGAATAATGTCAGTATATTCGGGAGAATTAAAGAACACCGCCTCAAATATCCTGCGTGATTCGTGCTCTTTCAATTTGAAAATATGAGTATTCGCTTTGGCATACTTTACATCGCCGACAATCTGCAGATCACGGGTCACGAAAACCGGTGTCATGTTTTCCGGTCCGAAAGGTTCAAAAAAGGAAAGTATCTTTATCAGCCTGTCACTGATTTCCTCGAGAGTTACTTCTGCATCCACTTCGATTTCAGGAATAAGTTGATCGTCTGAAATTTCTTTCATTGCAATCTCGTTGAAGTGCTTCTTAAATTCATCAATGTTGCCGGGATGTACTTCAAGACCTGCCGCATGAAAGTGACCGCCGAATTGTATGAGCTGGTCTTCACATCTTTTCAATGCTTCATAAATGTTAAAAGTACTCGTACTCCTTGCGCTTCCCTTTGCGACTCCGTTGACAGTCGTCAGAACAATTGACGGTAGATTGTACTTTTCTACAAGACGTGCAGCTACTATTCCTATTACGCCCGGATGCCACTCGGGATTGTTGATGACAATTGAACGAAGTTTAGTACCGTTACCGTTACTCTTCTTATTGAGTTCTTGTTCTTCGTCAAAAATTTCAAATGCCTTGTCGGTAATTGACTTGTCAATTTCTCTCCTGTTTTCATTCTCATCATTTAATATGAATGCAAACTCTTTCATCTTGCCATCATCTTCGCAAGTGAGAAGTTCAACAGCTCTCTTTGCATCGCCGAGCCTTCCGACAGCATTGATTCTTGGAGCGAGGGTAAAGACAATGTTCCCGGTATTGAGTTTGCCGGGCTTCAGTCCGCTGGCTTCGATGAGAATTTTTAACGAAGGTCTTGGATAATTATTTATGAGTTCAAATCCTTCTTTAACGAGAATTCTATTTTCAATAGTCAGAGGAACGATATCCGAAGCGGTTGCAATTGCAACGAGGTCTAACAGATTATTTCCGAGATCGGGTTTTCCGAGTTTAGCTGAAATCCTTTGGACAAGTTTGAAAGCAACTCCCGTCCCGCAGAGATACTTATACGGATAATCGTCATCAACTCTAAGCGGATCCATGACAGCCAATGCTTCGGGAATTTTTTCCGGAGGACGGTGATGATCACAAATTATGAATTCAATTCCGAGAGTCTTTGCATATTCAACTTTTTCGTAGGCAGTGATTCCACAATCAATCGAGACTATAAGATTTATATTTTTTTCTTTCGCGAGATCAATTGCACGGATGGAAATTCCATATCCTTCTTCGATTCTGTCGGGAATATAAATGTCGGGATTCATTCCGAAATTTTTTTTCAGAAAGAGATAAAACATTGAAACACCGCATGTACCGTCAACATCGTAATCACCCAGTATCATAATCTGTTCTTTGTTGTTTATTGCCTCAACCAGTCTGTCTGCTGCAGTTTCACAATCTTTCATCAGGGAAGGTTCGAAAAGTTTTTCGATGGTGGGTCTGAAATATTTGAGGACTTTGTGGTAATCAGTTATTCCTCTCATATAGAGAAGCCTCAACACTAAATCAGGAACCTGAATGTTAGTCTTGAGGCTTCGCATCTGCTGAAAAAAAGCTGTTATGTTATTATCAACTTCAGTGGTACTCTGCGAATTTATTGATTTTAGTTTCCAACTCTTCTTCAATTTCTTTCCTTAAAATTTCGTGCTCAAGGGGGGACTCGAACCCCCACCTTAATTCTAAGACTGCACCCTGAATGCAGCGCGTCTACCAGTTCCGCCACTTGAGCGAATACAAGTTGAAGATATGAATATGTCAATGCAAAAACAATTTGAAAAATCTTCTCGATTGCCGACTACCGTTTCCCGACTACCGTTTCCCGACTACCGTTTCCCGACTGCCGATTACTGACTGCCGATTCCCGATTACCGATTTACCGACTGCCGATTGCCGATTTACCGACTGCCGTTTCCCGACTGCCGACTGAAGAGAATTATCTCACCAGCATAATCTTACCTGTGTAATCAGCTCCGTTCACTGTAAGTTTATAAAAATATGCGCCGGAAGTCAATCCTTCAGCATTCATAGTTACTTTGTTTTCCCCATGCTGATAGAATGAGTTTGAAGCAAGCGTATGAATTTCCTTTCCGAGAATGTCATAAACCTTGATTGTAACATTTGCGTCCATGGGAAGAGAGAAGTAGATTGTAGTAAATCCGTTGAAGGGATTGGGATAACTTTTTGTAATGACATAATCAGGAGGGATAGATTGATTGTCGCCGCTATGGTCATCGCGAGTTACTCTGTATGAAAAAGTTGCTGAATCAAATTTCATTTCGTAAACTTTTTGTTTACCGGGTGTCACTTCAGTAAATGATACAGGAGCAAAACCCCATGAGATTGTTGTATTGCCGTTTGCCAGTCGTTCCGCATATCCCATTGCAAAAGCATACAGTGAAGGGTCATTTCTGTACTCCCAAACATTTTCGGCAGTTCTTTCTGCTTCATTGATCCTGTATTCAACCACTCTTGAAAATTTCGGAGTGTGAAAATTGCCATTATCAAACAGAGTGTATGTCCCGCCTGGTGTTATTCGAAAAGCATGTTGGTAAGAAAATTTTATCGAATCGTTCATGAAATTGAACTGGTTGTTCTTCCCGCCGAGCCTGTAAATTATTTCACCGGTTTCCTTGTTGATCTTTGTAACCTCCGACATGTTTCTGCATGAAATTATATAGTTACCGTCATAATCTATCTGAATTGAATTTCCGTGAACATAATCAATATTACCCAGCGAAAAATTTACGCTGTCTCCATCAAGTATATTGAAATGATCCCAGCTCCTCCATTGAAACACAACATTATTCTGCGGATCAATTTCCTGCAATATCAGACCTACAACATTTGCATCCTTTTGTCCGCCGGGATAAATTTTGCTCATATTAACTCTTTGCGGATCATAACTCATAATCAGATAATTACCGTTGTCTTTGAAAATCAAATCATGAAGATCCGTTTCATAACCATTGCCGCAATAGAAACTGTCTGTAACATTGTATGATGAATCCAACGCGTAAAATTTCAATGCTATGTTCTGAAAGTATGTCATGAGTCCGTTTGGCTGCATTTTAAAATCGTAACAGGGTTCAGGCGTATGTCTGTAAAAGACGGGAATGCCGTTGTTGTCAAGAATAATGAGGTAAGAATTATTCTGAAGTCTTTCGAAAGTCGCACAGTAAATTCTGCCTTTTGCCGGGTTTGAATTAGTCAATACACTGATGCCCGGAAATCCTTTTGGCAAAGTATCAGACATCGGGTTGTCATGCAGGTTTGGATTACTTATGTCAAAACCGAATTCATCCCTGTAAATATCATAAAGTATGTTCCGTCTTTCACTATAAGTAAGTTCAATAGGTACGGTGCTGAATGAAATACTCTTCAGTAGCTGCAGCCTGCTCTGACGAACAAAGTATAATTCTACTCTAACTATTTCATCTTCAGAAAATTTTTTGCCGGGCTTACACAATAGAGTTCTGCCTTCTTCTGTAATTCGGAGTTCGGTGCTTATCTTTCCACTCTTCGTTCCCGTTGCCTTGATCCTGAAATGTCCCGCGACATCTCTAATGTTTTCCTGAAATTTAAATATTAGATTGCTTTCAGTTGTAACGAGTGATGAATTATCCGAGGGACTTGTGTAGATAATTTTCATTTCATCTGTTGCGGCGAACAGACTTGAAATGAGAAATGTTTGAAGTGTCAGGCTTATCAGAAGAACAGGTTTCATTAACTGCATTTTGTAAGTTATGGGAAATTTTAGCTTCAATTTAAAAATAGCAAACAAATAAAAAAATTCAGTTGATAGAAAGCGCCTTCCGGTTTCTGAAATTTTAATGCGGTGAATTTGAATTTAAGTATGAGTAATTTGAATTTTAATTCTTATCCGAATGAAATTAAATTTTTTGCACGCCTTTGTTCCCCTCTGCATTTTAATGCTCATTAGTTCAAGATTACATTCCCAATCCGATAAATCGTTTAATGTTGTCAGCTATTCCGTCAATCTTGATTTGTATGATAATTTCAAAGTACCTTATCCGAGAACATTTGTTGCGAATGAGACTATTACAATTCAGTCTCTGTTGAATTCCGGACAAATTGTACTTGACGCCGTAAACAAGTCTCTCTTGGTGGATTCCGTGAGCGGAGCAGGAATCTCATTTGATCATGTCAACAACCGCCTTACGATAAATCTCGATCGGAATTATGATTCATTAGAAATGTTTGACGTTACAATTTTTTACAGACACAAGGATATCAAGGATTCCGCATTTTACTGCAGCGGAGGAATGGTTTATACTGACTGCGAGACTTCAGGTGCGCGAAGATGGTTTCCGTGCAAAGATGCACCGAATGATAAGGCTCTGGTTAACATTAACGCGAGAGTTCCTGCGAGAACTCCGTTTGTTTCTATTGGTGTGCTTGCAGACTCAACTGTTTCTGGCGATACTTTGATTTACAAATGGGAAAGCAAATTTCCCGTTGCTACATATCTCGTTGCAATTGTCGGCAAGACTGATTACAATCTCGATGTTCTTTATCGCAAGCAGCGAGATGATTCTTCCGACAGCCTTCAGGTACGCTTCTATTGGCAGACAGGCGAGACTGCGTTCAATCTGCGAAATGTCAAGAACAAGATTGGAATGATGCTGAAAGTTTTTTCTGAATTGTATGGTGATTATCCGTTTGAGAAAATCGGCTTTGCAACTGTCAACAGAGATTTCCTATGGGGAGGAATGGAAAATCAAACCATTGTAACTCTTTGCCCTGATTGTTGGACAGAAGATCTTGTCAGTCATGAATTGGCACACCAATGGTTTGGCGATATGATAACACCGATGACGTGGTCAGATATCTGGCTCAATGAAGGATTTGCTACTTACAGTGAATCACTGTGGTATGAAAGAACTTTGGGGAAAAAGGCATACAAGGATAATGTTGATTACAATGCATCAAAATATTTAATACAGAATCCCGGCTTTCCTGTTTACAATGAAAGCTGGAATGTTTCGGAGCCCGACGACAACCTTGTATTCAACGATGCTATTACTTATTCGAAATCTGCATGTGTCATTCACATGCTCCGCTATGTACTCGGAGATTCTTTGTTTTTCAAATTTCTCCACGACTATGCTAATGATCCTTATTTCAAATATGGAAATGTTTCCACTAAAGAATTTATTGAGACAATTAATCTTGTTACCATGAGAAATCTTCAATGGTTTTTTGATGAATGGATATACGGACCGAATCACCCTGTGTATAAGAATAATTTTACGATTGATGAACTTCCGGAAGAGAAATGGAAATTGAATTATACGATAATTCAGACACAGGAAAATGCAGGCTTCTTCAAAATGCCTGTTGAATTAAGAGTCGAATTCACCGGAGGAAAAGACACATTGCTTACCGTCAGCAATGATTACAATATGCAGATGTATAGTTTTGAATTCTCTGATCAACCAAAGAAAATATTCTTCGATCCTGACAATGAAATTGTACTGAAGGAAGTGAAGCGCTGACCCTGATTATGAATTGTAAGCTAAAGATAGATTCAGTACACATTTGCTATCTCCTTTTTTTCCAAAGCTTGTTTAGCCTTTCCTTTAATTTGCCTTCCGCGCCGCTGTCTTTAGGTTCATAATAGATTTTGTGTTTCAGTTCATCGGGAAGATACTGTTGCTCGACAAAGTTATCATCAAAATCATGTGCATATTTGTAATCGTCTCCATAACCAATCTCTTTCATTAGTTTCGTAGGGGCGTTCCGCAGATGAATAGGAACGTCGTAAGCCGGATTATTCCTTACGTCTTCTTCGGCTTTTTGAATAGCCATGTAAGATGCATTGCTTTTCGGACAGCTTGCAAGATATGTTGCTGCCTGCGAAAGTACGAGAGTCGCTTCAGGCATTCCGATGTAACTAATTGCAGTGAAAGTATTTGTTGCAAGAGTGAGCGCATAAGGATCTGCATTTCCGATGTCTTCTGAAGCGAGTATGATCATGCGCCGCGCGATAAACTTTGGATCTTCTCCGCCTTTCAGCATTCTCGCAATCCAGTAAACTGCGGCATCGGGATCACTTCCCCGTACGCTTTTGATAAATGCGGAAATAATATTGTAATGTTCTTCCTGATTTTTGTCATACTTTATATAGTTTGTTTGGAATGCTTCTTTAAATCCTTCATTTGTCAGAGAAATTTTTCCGTCAACCGGAGTGGTTAATTTAACGGCAAGCTCAATTCCGTTAAGTAGTCTTCTTGCATCTCCGTTGGAAAGTCTGATTAGAAATTCTTCGTCTTCGATTTCGATGTTAATTTTGCCAAGGATTGTATCTCTTGTCAGAACATTTTTTATTATGAAATGAAAATCATCTTTTGATAACTCTTCAAGCACAAAGACGCGGCTTCTTGAAAGCAGAGGAGATATGACTTCAAATGAAGGATTCTCGGTTGTCGCTCCTATAAGTATTATCGTTCCTTTCTCTGCGCTTTGAAGAAGAGAATCCTGTTGTGCTTTATTGAAGCGGTGAATCTCGTCAATGAAGAGAATTGTTTTTTTGCCGTTATGCTTGAGGTTGTATTCTGCCTTATCAATTGACGCACGAACTTCTTTTACGCCCGATGAAACAGCGGATAGTTGTATGAATTCGGATTTAACAAGTTTGGAAATCAGCAAAGCGAGCGTTGTCTTTCCTACTCCGGGTGGTCCCCAGAGTATCATTGAAGCGGGCTCATTCTTTTCGATCATAATTCTTATAGGCTTGCCTTCGCCCACTAGATGTCTCTGTCCGGCAAAGTCATCCAGTGACTCGGGACGCATTCTTTCTGCCAGAGGAATATTTGTTGAATGATATTGCTGCTTCTTTTCTCCGAATAGACTCTCGTTCAATTCTTGTTGTCGGTAATTTATTTATTTATCAAAATACGATTTAATAATCAGAATGAAAAATTATTTTTGAATAACAAGCGGGAGAAAGAGAGTTCGTATGCTTTCAACAATTGTAACGAAAGTCAGTAAAGTATTGCAAAAGCTCGCAAAGAAAAAACTGCTCGTAAGACGTGAAAAGTAGTTCTCCTAAATGGTGTTTGAAGACATCTAAGTCTTATTTTAAAATGCAATCCTCATTTTTGAATCTAAAAGTACTTCCCGGGGCTGTCCAAAAAGTCTCGCCGAATCGGATTTTCAAAATTGTCATTGTGTTTTTTGAGGATTTCTACAGGCTAATAGCCTGTGCTACGATTAAATCCTTACTTTAGGGACAGCCCCAGGAGGTATAAAACAAATGTTCGGGCAAAGTTTGCAAAGTATTGATATGCGCGAACGGAATTTGAACATTGAACATTTACAATTTATGATCTATAATTTATAGTATTCGGTAGATGAAAATTAATCACAAGATAATATTTCACGTTGACATGGATGCTTTCTTTGCATCATGTGAAGAGGCAATCAATCCGTCATTAAGGAGCAAGCCGCTTGTAGTGGGCGGATTGAGAACTGACGTTAGAAGTATTGTGATGTGTCCGAATTATCTTGCAAGAGCAAAGGGCGTAAGGACAGCAATGCCGCTTTCAAAAGCTTTGGGGTTAGTTCCGGAAGCAAATTTCATACGTTCGACAAGAGGGCTATATTCAGATTATTCAAAAAGAGTAAAGAAGATACTCAAGAGTTATACTCCGCTTGTTCAGCCTATGAGTATTGATGAAGCTTTTCTTGATGTCACGGGAGTGCTTCACGATTACAATTATGAATATGTTGAGCTTGCCAACGCCATCAAAGAAGAAATCAAGAAGACACTGGATATTACCTGCTCTATCGGAATATCAACCAGCAAGGTCTGCTCAAAGATTGCATCAAAAGTAAAGAAGCCTGATGGTGTTACGCTCATTCCCTTCGGCGGGGAAAAGGAATTTCTTGGCAATATGCCGATTGAAAGTATTCCGGGTGTGGGGAAGTCAACGCAGGCGCGGCTCAAAAGATATGGGATAAATCTGATCAGGGATATCTTGAAATTTGACAAATCATTTTATGAGAATGAAATCGGAATTCATTCATCTTTTCTCATGAACGTTGCATCAGGAAAGGGAAGCGATACTATTCACGAAGAAGGGGAAGAACGAAAATCATTATCGAAAGAAAATACCTTTTATGAAGATACCCTCGACAGAGACTTTCTAATGTCGGAAATGTATTACATGATGGAAAAATGCTGTCAGAAACTCCGAAAGGATAAAATGAAAGCGAGGACTATTACAATCAAAATAAAATATTTCGATTTCAAAGTTAACCAGAAATCTTTCACGGGGCATAGATATTCAAACATCGAAAGCGATTTTTACAACGATGCGGCGGAGCTTCTCGATAAGATACTTACCAGGAAAAAGAAGATAAGACTGCTTGGAGTTAAATTTTCCGAATTCATTAAGGGTGATGATTCCATTCAGGAAAATCTTTTTCAGGAATCCGACAAAAGAGAAAATCTGATGAAAAAAATTGACAAGATTAGAAAGAAGTATGATTTCGATGCAGTAAAATTCGGAAGGACTATTTGATTTCAACTGATTTCGATTGATTTCAAATTGATTTCAATAACTGCCGTGATTTCTGATTGAAAATTGAAACTGAATACTTTATTTTTGAATCAACAAAAGGAGATGATTTGACAGGCAATTCAGATTGATTTTTTATAATTGAATTGTCGCAATCGTATTTTGAATAATAAAGACTTACCTTCCGAGAATACTTCTTCTGACAGTTCTCAATCAAGCGACGTCCCTGCACACGAAGATGGTGGCAAGGAACACGGGACGAAGACACAAGTCAAAGAAAGTTCAAGTATTTTTGATAAGTCCAACCGAAAGAAATTATTGTTGCTTTCTATCGGTGCATTGGGCATTGTTTATGGCGATATTGGAACGAGTCCCTTATATGCATTGAAAGAATGTTTCCATGGCAGTAATGGATTAGCCCCCACCAATGAAAACGTTCTTGGAGTTCTCTCGCTGATTTTCTGGTCATTGATTGTTATTATTTCAATCAAATACATTACACTTGTAATGCGTGCCGATAACGACGGCGAAGGCGGGATATTGGCATTGATGGCGCTTGTCAGACATTCCAGTTCACATAAGGGTTGGAAATATGGACTTATACTGACACTTGGATTATTTGGAGCATCGCTGCTATACGGTGACGGGATTATTACTCCGGCAATATCAGTACTTAGTGCAGTGGAAGGGCTAAATATTGCCACACCTTTTTTTGATCCTTATATTATCCCACTTACTGTACTTATTCTGACAATCCTTTTTGCTGTTCAGCACAGGGGAACTTCAGGAGTAGGAATCGTTTTCGGACCCATAACTTTCATTTGGTTTATAAGCATTGCATTGCTGGGTATTGCATCAATAATTGAAGAGCCATCTGTTTTCAGAGCAATTAATCCTGCTTACGGAGTAAATTTTTTCATTGAGAACGGCTTTCACGGTTTTGCAATTCTGGGACTCGTATTTCTTGTAATGACGGGAGGAGAAGCATTATATGCTGACATGGGTCACTTCGGAAAGACCCCGATCAAGTTTGCATGGTTTACACTTGTGCTTCCGTGTCTCCTTTTAAATTATTTTGGACAGGGCTCAATAATTCTTAGGGACAAGGAAGCCGCAGTCAATCCCTTTTATCACATGGCTCCTTCGTGGGCGTTATATCCCATGGTAATTCTTGCCACATTTGCAACGGTAATCGCCTCACAGGCAATAATCTCGGGAGCATTCTCATTGACTTTTCAGGCTCAACAACTTGGATATCTTCCGAGGTTGAGAATACTTCATACTTCTGAAGAAGAAAGAGGACAGATTTACATTCCCAGACTTAATTGGATATTATTTGTTGCGACTATAACTCTTGTGCTTGCATTCAGATCTTCAAGCAACCTTGCTGCAGCTTATGGAATTGCTGTAACAACAACAATGGTAATCACGACTGTCCTGCTTTATGCAGCAATGATAAAGCTCTGGAAGTGGAAAAAGATTTGGGCTATAATCGTTACTGCATTCCTGCTCATTATAGATCTTGCCTTTTGGGGCGCCAACCTTTTGAAAATTACACAGGGAGGATGGGTACCGCTTGCAATCGGCGCGTTGGTGTATTTCATGATGTACACGTGGCATTCCGGAAGAAGAAACCTGATGGAAAAAATACATCAGCAAACAATGCCTTTGGAAAATTTCATTACAGAAATCATCAGCATAAGAATGCTTTCAATTCCGGGTACGGCAGTTTATATGTCCAGCAGTTTCAAAGGTACTCCTCCTCCTCTTGTGTTAAACATAAAGCATAACAGGCTGCTGCACTCGCAGATCGTAATTCTAACAATAAAGAATCTCAAAGTCCCTCATACTAAACCCGAAGAAAGATTAATTATAGAACAGCCAACGGAAGGATTTTACAGGGTAATTGCCAATTATGGCTTTATGGAAGTAACAAATATAAAAAATATTATTGAACTTCTTGATAAGGCAGGAATCAAATTGCAAATTGACAAAACTACTTTTTTCCTTGGCAGGGAATCGCTGATACCAACTCCAAAAAGCGGATTCAAGCTTATCAAAGACAAGATTTTTATACTAATGTCAAACAATGCCCAGCGCGCAACGGACTTCTTCAATATTCCTCCTAACAGAGTTTTCGAAGTTGGAACACAAGTAGAACTTTAAAAATAATGTCACTCGCATCCGAATTCAAAGAGTCTCTTAAGACTGTTGATTCCGAAGAAATATTAGACCTTGTAATATTCAGGCCAATCTCTTTTGTATTCGTAAAATTAATTTACAATACTAACATAACTCCAAATCAGATCTCAATTGTTGCGTTGATGTTCGGAATTCTATCCGGAGTACTTTATGGCTTTGCAACGCATACTTTTTTCATTCTGGCTTCGGCGAGTTTCTTTATTTGCAATACACTCGACTGCATGGACGGTCAGCTTGCCCGTCTCAAGAAAAACGGGACGAAGATTGGGAGAGTGATAGACGGATTCATAGATTATATAACATCTATTTCCGTGTTTATAGGTCTGGGAGTTGCAATGACTAATATTACGGGAGATGTTACGTACAGCTGGCTTCTCACAATCGCAGCAGGGATTTCCAAAGCGCTTCAGAATATGTTCTTTGATCATTACAGAAACATGTACCTCGAGCATGTTTATCACAAGGCTTCAAGCGTTGATGAAGAAATAAGGGAATACTCTGAAGAACTTGGCAATTTGCGGAATGAGAAAGGCAGGCACATTGAGAAGATATTAATGTCTCTCTATTTGGGATACTCGACGTTTCAAAGAAACTCGACAAGTCATATTGAATTAAATATTACTTCCGAACAGTATAAAGCAAAGAACAGGCTGCTACTGCGGATGTGGAGCTGGATTGGCTCGACAACACACATGGTCGTACTGATAATATTCTCGTTGCTTGACAGAATAGATTTGTATCTGATTGCGACGGTTACACTCGGAAATGCAATCTTTATTCTTTTGCTAATCCTCCAGCAGAGATCCATAAGATCCCTTCAGAAACGAAATACATAACAAACTTGATAATGATTCTTCAATCCTTAAATTAAAATTATGCAATGCATCATATTGGCGGCAGGCTCTTCGACCCGGTTAAGACCATTGACGAATACAACGCCGAAATGTCTGCTTGATATTCGGGGTAAAAATCTCCTTCACAGAACAATTGAAAATGTAACTTCAAACGGAGTAAGTGAATTTATTTTTGTCACAGGATACAGGGAAAATATGATAAAGGATTATGTAGTGAAAAATTTTCCGAAAATCAGTGCAAGATTCATCGTCAATACAGATTATGAGAACAATAACAATTCATACTCACTATGGATGACGAAGGAATTTGTTTCGGATGATGTAATCCTGCTTGACAGCGACATTTTATTTGACCGACAAATTATTACAGGACTTATTGAATCTGAATATGAGAATTGTCTCGCATTAAATTCCAAAATCATTCCTGACGCCGAACAAATTAAAACCGTTCTTGATGATGCAAAGAAAGTTTTGCAGATTGGAAAATACATTCCGATTGAGCATTCACAAGGTGAATCCATTGGTATTGAAAGGCTTTCTTCATATTTTATGAAAAGTCTATTTGCTATATTAGATAGAAAAATTTTAAGAGAAAGTAAAGTAAACGAATTTTATGAAGCGTCTTTTGAAGAGCTGATAAATTCGGGTGATGCGAGGAACAGTTTATATGCTGTAGATGTTTCAGAACTTGCGTGCATAGAGATTGACACAGTCAGTGATTATGAAAACGCGCAGAAAATTTTAGTTAATAATGAATAGTAATTTCAGAAGACCGTCCCTTTTCGGAGGCTTTTCGTTGTTCCCGCCGATAATAAAACTCCTTCTGCTGTCAAACACTGTAATTTATATTCTGTTTAATTTGATATTGACAGGATTAAACGTTGGCGGGGTTCCGTTTGACATGATAATCACAAAATATTTTGCGCTCAACCCGTTAACACCTGTTCTTATAAAGGACGGTGTTGATGTTTTTAAGCTTAGCTTTTATCCCTGGCAGCTTGTAACATACATGTTTCTTCATGGCGGATTTTTTCATCTGCTTCTCAATATGCTTGCGCTGTGGATGTTCGGCGCAGAACTCGAGAATATGTGGGGACAAAAAAGATTTCTGACTTACTATATGATCTGCGGAATCGGAGCCGGACTTTGCAATCTTCTGATAGCGCCATTATTCACAACTGTCGGACCTACGGTCGGAGCATCAGGCGCAATTTACGGAATTCTGGTTGCGTTCGGTTATCTCTTTCCTAACAGAAGCATTTTCATATACGGTATAATCCCGGTTAAAGCAAAGTATCTTGTTATTATTTATATGCTTGTCGAGTTGTTTGCAGTTGCAGGTGGTACAAATTCAGGGATTGCACATTTTGCACATCTTGGCGGTGGTGTCATTGGCCTCATTTATATGCTCATTTATTACAGGGGGAGTTCGATGAAGTTTTTCGGCAACAGCGGTTTTAAAAATAAGTTTACTTCTTACTCGTCTTCTAATAAGAGAAGTTATTCACCTCCGGTTTACAGCAACGGAGGCAGCGCCAGGAAAGAAAATGTTACTGATGCAAAGTATCAGGAAATCAGTACGGTTGATTACAAGAAAGAAATCGAGCAACAGGAGAAACGCGAGGAAGACAGGCTAAATGCACTGCTGGAGAAAATTAGTGAAAGCGGATATCAGGGATTGACTGAATCAGAAAGAAACGAACTGTCGCAATTAAGTAAAAAGTTAAGGAACTAATGCTCTCCGAAACAGTTTCCGGGAAATACTGCAATGACCTCACTTCATATTCACGCTATTTAACACGCGAAGTAAAAATAGGCTGCATACCGCTTGGTGGAAATAATCCTATCCGTATTCAGTCCATGACGACTACAGATACAATGGATACGGTTGCTACAGTTGAGCAGTCTATAAGGATTATCGAGGCGGGTGCTGATTACGTGCGCATCACAGCGCCGAGCATAAATGAAGCGAAGAATCTTGAGAATATAAAAAGCGAACTTCGGAGGAGAGGGTATGAAACACCGTTAATTGCGGACATACATTTTACTCCCAATGCTGCTGAAGTTGCCGCGAGAATTGTTGAAAAAGTCAGAGTCAATCCCGGAAATTTTGCCGACAGGAAAAAGTTTGATGTGATTGAATATACCGATGATGCTTATGAAGCGGAGCTCGATAGAATCCGAAAGAGATTTTCGCCGCTGGTTTTGATTTGTAAGGAATACGGAACAGCAATGAGAATCGGCACCAATCACGGTTCATTGTCGGATAGAATCATGAGCAGATTCGGTGATACACCAATGGGAATGGTGGAGTCCGCTCTTGAGTTTGTAAGAATTTGTGAGAGTCTGAATTATCACGATATTGTTCTTTCGATGAAGGCAAGCAATCCAAAAGTAATGGTGGAAGCTTACCGGCTGTTGATATGCATGATGGAAGATGAAGGAATGAATTACCCGATTCATCTTGGAGTGACCGAAGCTGGTGAAGGAGAAGACGGGAGGATTAAGTCTGCTCTCGGCATCGGGACTCTTCTCGAAGATGGCATTGGCGACACGATCAGAGTCTCGCTTACAGAAGAACCTGAAGCTGAAGTGCCGGTAGCAAAAAAACTTGTTGATCGTTATTTATCAAGACATCGGCATACAGAAATTCCTCCTGTAATTTATAATCCGCTTGATCCTTTTGACTTTAAAAAAAGAGAGACTATTGAAATTCAGAAATTAGGCGGACACAATGTTCCAATAGTCATAATATCAGCCGATGAGAGTGTATTCAGCGGAAGCGAAGGATTGCAGAATGTGCATTACCGCTACAGCAAGTCTCTCGACAAATGGAACATCGGTGATATGGCTCCTGATTTTTTATATCTTGGTAATAGGGACATTGAATATAATCTTCCGGGGACGCTGAAAAAAATATTCGATTATGATTTTTGGAAACAAGAAAAAAGAAGTGATTCATTTCCGCTGTTTACTTATTCTCAATACATGACAACTCAAGTCAGTAGTGACAATCTTAATTTTTTGTTGGTCAAGACAAATGAACTTAATGATGATCTCCTGAAAGCAGTTTCATCAGGTCAGAAAACCGTTTTGATTTTGGAAAGCAATAATGAGCATGCAATGCCGGACTTGAGAAGAGCTTTCATTGAACTAATAAACAGGGACATAAAGATTCCGGTTGTTGTAAAGAGAAAATATTTCTCAAGTGATGATGAGAAACTTGCATTAGAAAGCGCAACTGATATCGGAGGGTTGCTGATTGATGGTCTTGGAGACGGAGTATGGATCGAAGCAGGAGATTCTAAGATTAAGAAGTTGAATGAAATCAGTTTCGGAGTTTTGCAGGCAGCGAGAACTCGGATTTCAAAAACCGAATATATATCATGTCCTTCATGCGGCAGAACACTTTTTGATTTGCAGGTGACGACAGCTAATGTCAGAAAACGCACTGACCATTTGAAAGGATTGAAGATTGCAATTATGGGGTGTATTGTAAACGGACCCGGTGAAATGGCTGATGCAGATTATGGCTACGTAGGAAGCGGTCCGGGTAAGATAACACTATACAAAGGAAGAGAAGTGATGAAGAAAAATGTTGAAGCTGATGTTGCGGTGGAAGAGCTTGTTGGTTTAATAAAAGAGAACGGTGACTGGATTGATTAATTTTTATTCTTTTCTAATTTTTTATAAGATAGTGTGAACAACTCAATGGAAAATAATTTAAAAGATGAATTGCGAATAGGGGCAAATCCGCTTGTAAGATGGATACTGCTTGCAGGTGGAATAGTATTCACTTCAGTAGGAGTTATAGGAATGTTTGTGCCGTTGCTGCCGACTACCATCTTCCTGATACTTGCTGCATGGTGCTTTGCAAGAAGTTCGGCAAAGTTTCACTCATGGCTTCACTCTAACAGGTTGTTCGGTAAATATCTTTCCGACTACAGATCCGGAAAAGGTATGACGGTTAAGTCAAAAGTATTTTCAATCAGTATATTATTCCTCGGGATTGGTTATTCGATTTTATTTGCAACTCATACTCTTTATGTAAGAATACTTCTTGCAGTTATAGCAATAGGTGTTGGTCTGCATTTGATCATGATAAAAACACAAAGAGGGTAGAAAGCTTTAGCATTAATCCAGACCATTTTTCCACAAAAAATTTGCTCTCCTGTATAGTTCCTTAAACCCATACCTCATCATATTTCTGTAAGAAGTTGCAGGATTGCTTTCGGTCGGTTCGCTTGTTTCAACAAACATAATCTTACATTTGCGATTAAACGCAAGCAACTCTCTTGCCGCAATAAGATTTGATTGTACACCTTTGCCGCGGAAAACTTGATCTGTAGCGGCAATTGCCAACTCACCCATACCATCCTTAACAAACAATGAGGCAGTCCCGGCAATTGTTCCGTCAATTGAAGCGCAGCAGCATGTCCATCCATCAGTATTCACAATTGTTTTACAGAACGGCCTCAACTCTTCCGGAAATGAAAATGATTTAAGGAGTATGTCCGCGATTCTCTCGCGATCTTCATCTGCCGCAATTCTGATTTCAATGTTTCCGGATTTTTCAGAAGGCTTCTTCACCTCTTTGTAAGATTTAACCAAATTTCCCTGATGCATAAAGCCATTGTCATTCAATAGTCCATTCACATCATCTTTCAGCAACTCGGGGATGACCTGCAGGAAAAATCTTGGACGATTTAAATTCTTATAAAGAGCAACTATATCCTTTAGCATTGATGCGGAAATAATCTCATCAAGATCAGCGCCTAAAATTCTGTTGCAGAATATAGCATCGGTAGCGCAAACAAATGCGGTGCAGCGCGGGGAGAAATCTTCGTAATAGACACTTCCATCATTTGCAATCGAACCATCAAAGGGCTTGCACAAAGCTTTCATAGATTCAACCTCTATTGATTCAGCGGTTGTTATCAGATTATTTTTTTCCACAATTGATTTGGTTGTAATGTAGGATATGAACAAAAAAAAGCCGGCCACAAGACTTATGACCGGCTTTTTTGATACAAATATTTTATTAAAGTTTGAATTTCAATGCTGCGCCAATTTTCAATGTCATAACACTGTTGCTTGTTCCCGGTGAGTCAAAAGTATCCGACAATGGAATATTGACAAAGAAGTCAGTGCCAAGAGCCATATCAGGCGAGAGTTTAATATTGTAACCCAGTCCGGTTGAAATTCCGAAAATTGCAGACTTGAAGGTAAGTTGTAACGGTGCTACCTGTGGCTGTCCGCCGGTTTGAGTAACTGTTTGTTCACCGCTTCCATTCAACTTAAATCCGATTGAAGGACCGGCAGCCATATAGAATCCGCTGAAGTTTGCCTGAAACATCGGGTCAATTGTGCAATAAGACAACGTGATAGAATTCTCTGTAGTCTGACTGGCATTTCCTTGCGCAGTGGTTGTTGTATTTGAGAAATTCCTCATGTCGAAGGCGCTGATGTTAACTAAAATACCAATACTCTTATTGAACAGAGCGTCAAGCTGTCCGCCGGCAGAAATTCCGATTCCATTGTATGATGCCGTTAGGTTCTTTTGATTGTAGATATTGTAATTTCCAGCGAGTCTAGGTCCCAATAAAATTCTTTGAGCATAACTTGATTGAACACCTGCGAATAAAATAACCGCTATCACTAGAACTGATTTGATGAAATTCATTTTTTCTCCTTATTTTGGTTTTTGATTTATTGTTATGGAACCGTGAAATTTGTTGCTACTGTATAAGCCTGATTGTTGCTGCTTATGTTGCCGGTAAAAGTAATCGTCCATGCCTGTTGAGACTGGACACCCTGATAGTTCGTCAAAGCGTAAGTAGTATCTTTGCTGTAAACGTAGTTCGGGTTGTTGTTGGTTAATGTATCTGCGAACTGTTGAGCAGGCAAGGCCAAGATAACAGTTGACAATTTCGTATCTACGCTTGGCTTAAATGCAAACGTATAATTATTCGGATCACCCTGACCTGAAATTGTGAAACTAATACTGCCTGATCCGCCGCCGCCGGGTCCGAGCCCTCCGCTTCCGGAAGAATCATTACCGCAGCTATATAAGGACGCAGCAACAAACAGAACTACAGCTAACGTTGTAATTTGTTTCATTTATTTCTCTCCTCTTTTTGATTGTTAAGGGAATTTGTTTAAAAAATATCAAAAAATATACTAAAAAGAAATTAAAATTAACCCCCAGTTACTTCTCTGACGTGCAAATTCAAGCGACGAAGATGCTTAACTCAATTGAAGCAAAAGGGGGTTTTCGAATTTTTATTTCCATTGAATTAAGCATCTTTCGTTCGTCGCACTACAAAAATATCCACTCTTCATTTCTCTTGCAAAGAAAAATTTTTGTGGTTTTAGGAAAATTTCGCAATAGAAATCATCACAGAATACATGCTAATGTTTAGATTTTGATGTGAATAGGTGGATTCTGAATTTTGATTTTTAGAAATTTTATATCTGATATCAATGCTGCAAATACAACTTTTATGACAATTTATATTGTAAGTTCTTGCTTAGAAAATAATAATCATGACTGCCGGATAGATTGACTCCTACATTTGATTAAATTTTAGTTTCAATAAATTTAATTGCATTTATTATTTTGATTCAAATTCACAAAAGCAGAAATTGTCGTTAGTGCCTTGTATAAAATTTGCAAACGGGCAAGAACTTTATGATGAGTGAAATAATTTTCAAATTTAATTTGAGAAATGTTTTCCTTTTTTAAGATTCAGAAATTTTTGAACTACAAATTTAAATTTGCAGAACTGTCATGAAACTCTATATTCTTAAAAACACATTTGTTGCTGTGTTCATCTTAATTTTATCTTCACTGACTGTTAATGCCCAAATGATAAACTGGACTCAAACCTACGGGGCTTCGGATCAGGATGGCGGTCAGGCAATGGTATTGACCGAAAATGGAGAAATTGTAATTGCCGGGTTTAAGAGCACAAACAACTTAAAGGATGTATTCCTCATAAAAACTGATGCAGCAGGCAATGAGCTCTGGAGCAGAGTTTATAATATAGGCATTAATGATATTGGCAGAGATATGAAAAAAACAATGGATGGCGGCTACATTATTTCAGGTATGACCGGAGTTACTGCTCAAATTCATGATCCGTTTCTAATTAAGACTGACAGCGCCGGAAATATGCTGTGGTATAGAACTTATGATTTCGGATTCGGTGACGATGACAGAAGCCATGCGGTGTGGCAGACTTCCGACGGAGGATATATACTTGCCGGCCAGACAATAGTTGTTCATGGATTGTTTGGAAACTATGATATGTATGTTGTGAAAACAGATGCTGCGGGCAACGTTCAGTGGTCAAGAATTTTTTACAGGCAGGAAGAAGGTAATGATGTTGCGCTTTCGGTTCAGCAATTGAGCGACAGGAGTTATGTCATTGGAGGTTTTACTCAAAGTTCGCCCTGGTCAGCTTATGTTGTAAAACTTGATAGTCTCGGAAATTCACTTTGGAGCAACATATATCCCGGCAAATGGCAGAGTGAATGTTACGACATTCAGGCAACGCCTGATGGAGGATTTCTCCTTACTGGAACAGAATCCTCATTTACAACTGATTCAGATTTTCTGATAATAAAATTAGATTCTGCCGGAACTCAAATTTGGAAAAAAATTTACGGATCAGTCGAATCTGAATTTGGTTATCATGCAAGACAGTTGAATGACGGAGGATATATCTTTGCCGGAATGTCATCTCGGCTTGGAGGCTATGATATGTATGTCATAAGAACAAACGCAGCGGGCGATTCACTCTGGTCGCAGTTAATCGGAGGAACAAGCGACGACCGTGCGTTTGCGGTTGTATCAACACAATCCGGTTCTCACTACGTAACAGGCTGGGCGTGGTCATACGGTCAGGGTCAGGGAGATGTTTTCCTTGTAAATTTGACTGAATCACCTTCGGGTATAGCTCAAAGTAATTTCTTTCCCGTAACGGCAGAGTTGCACCAGAATTTCCCTAATCCGTTTAATCCTTCAACAAGAATCGGATTTAACATATCCATGAAATCAAACGTTAAGTTGAGAGTTTATGATGCTACGGGCCGGCATGTGAGAGAATTGATTAATAAGAATCTTGAATCCGGAAAATATGAAATAGAATTTGATGCAAGCAGTCTTCCAAGCGGAATATATTTTTACACGCTTACAGGAGGACACTTTTCCGAAACAAAAAAAATGATTCTGATAAGATAATTTTTCAATAATCTTTTCTTTCAGTATTCTTCTCTGCACCACTTATTTACTTTGCAAAAATCTCTTCGCACTGATTTCAGTGTTTCACTCACCTTTATTTGAAATTGAATCTTCTTCAATTTAAAATTATTTTTCACAATGTATAATAGTGTAAGTGATGAGATTCAGAAAAGACTGGAAGAGATAGTCGGAAGCGAGAATATTCTTAATGATTCATACAATCTGAATGTTTATTCCAGGGATTTTACGGAGAGCCTTTCATTCCCGCCGGAGATAGTTGTGAAACCCGCAAGTACAAAGGAAGTATCTGAAATCTTGAAATTGTCAAATGAGAATAAGATTGCCGTGGTCCCTCGTGGCGGAGGAACAGGCTTGTCAGGCGGAGCGCTTCCGGTTTTCGGCGGCATTTGTCTTTCGATGGAAAAATTCAAAAACATTATAGAGATAGACCAAGAAAATTTTCAGGCAGTTGTTGAACCGGGGGTTGTTACACAGATATTTCAGGAAGAATGTGAGAGGCATGGTCTTTATTATCCCCCTGATCCTGCATCACGCGGAAGTTCATTCCTTGGGGGAAACCTTGCCGAATGTTCAGGAGGTCCGAGAGCTGTCAAGTATGGAGTTACAAAAGATTATGTACTGGGACTTGAGTTTGTGAAGCCAACGGGGGAGATAATGAATTGCGGAGCGAGAGTTTTGAAGAATGTGACAGGATACAATCTGACTCAACTTTTGGTTGGAAGCGAAGGAACGCTCGGCGTCATTACGAAAATAATTCTCCGCCTTATTCCGCTTCCTCGTCATAAGAAATTGATGTTGGCTGCTTTTAACAGCATTGAAGATTCTGCACGAACCGTTGCAAAGATTTTCCAATCAGGCATTACTCCTTCAGCATTGGAACTCATGGAGAAATCAGCAATGCGGGCGGCAGAAAAACAGCTCGAAAAAAAATTTCCGAACGGAGATTCAGAAGCGCAGCTCCTGATTGAAGTTGACGGAAACTATGAAGAAAGCATTGACAGGGATGTTGAGCAAATTGCGGAGATTGTTAGCAATGGTGGAGCGTTCGACGTCATACTTGCTGAAGATGAAAAGAGAATGAATGAGCTTTGGGCATTGCGAAGGTGCATTGGTGAAGCTGTGAAATCAATTTCCGAATATAAGGAAGAAGATACTGTCGTTCCACGTGCAAAAATTCCGGAACTTATTGGCGGCGTAAAGAAAATTTCCGGTAAGTACGGAATCACTACCATTTGTTATGGACACGCAGGGGACGGAAACGTTCATGTAAACATTCTCAAAGACAAAGCCGACAATACAACATGGGAAAAAAATCTTGACGCAGCAATCCGCGAAATTTTTGAACTTACGGTTTCTCTCGGCGGCACTATTTCAGGCGAACACGGGATTGGATACTCACAGAAGAATTATTTACCCATTGCCATTGCCAAAGATGAAATTGAATTAATGAAAGAAATTAAGAAAGCATTTGATCCAAATAACATTTTAAACCCCGGAAAAATATTTGCGGATTAGCGGGTATTTGATACCGGCGAATGCTCAACTCTCATGATCGAATCAGCTACGGAATACAGAGTACTGTATGCACACACGGACAAGATGGGTGTAGTAAATAATGTCCGTTACTTTGAATATTTCGAAGCAGGGAGAAATGATTTTCTCCGAAAGCTCGGATGTCCTTACACGGTTCTGGAAAGAAACAATATAGGATTGCCCGTCATTGAAGCCTATGCAAGATTTAGATCTTCTGCGAAGTATGATGATGTGATAAAAATCAGATCTATGCTGAAGCAAATTCCGACTGTCCGTTTCAGGATTGACTATGTGATCGAATGCGGTGGGATTGAAATCGTTGATGGCTATACAGTTCATTCATTCGTTGATTTCTCAAAAATGAAACCTATCCGTCCGCCGGAGTTTTTTATTCAAATGATTAAAGAAAAATTTTCCGGAGGTTTGCTTTCATGAGTGGAGTTAACTATTACAGAGGGTTTGATTATGAGAAGGCGAGAAAGCTGATACTTCAGACGCTCAAGGAGGATATAGGAATTGGAGATATCACTTCCGAAATAATGATTGATAAAGGATCCCGGTCTTCGGCAGAAATCTTAGTTAAGGAAACGGGAATTATTGCAGGTCTGAAAATCTTCCAGCTTGTGTTTGAGCTCATTGACCATAAAACGAAATTTCAATTCACTTCAAAAGATGGTGATAAAGTGAAAAGAAATGAAGTCATCGGAGTGATTAGAGGAAATACGAGAAGCCTTCTTGCCGGCGAGCGTACTGCGTTAAATATTCTCCAGAGAATGAGTGGCATTGCAACTCTTACCAACAGAATAATAACCAAACTGAATAATAGGACTATTCAAATTATTGATACAAGGAAGACGACTCCAAACTTCAGGTTGTTTGAAAAGCTTGCCGTAAGAATTGGAGGTGGAAGCAATCACAGAGCCGGATTGTATGACATGATTCTGATTAAGGATAACCACATTGAAGCAGCAGGAGGCATAAGTGCTGCCTTGAACAGATTGAGAAAAAATAAGGCAAGAATAAATAAGAAAGCAGAGATTGAAGTTAAGAATATTGAAGAGCTGAAGGAAGTTCTTGCAAACGGGAAAGGATTGATAGACAGAATCATGCTGGACAATTTCAGCATGGAAGAATTAGTCAAGGCTGTAAAGATGAATCGGGGGAATATAGAGTTTGAAATTTCGGGAGGAGTGAATGAAAGTAACATTGCAAATTACAGAAACGTCAGGAATGTTGAGTATATATCAATGGGTTCATTAACACATTCAGCCGGATCGCTTGACATATCCTTAAATTTTATTACTTGAAAATCTGTATCTATAATTTTACTTTTGTGAAATTTTTTCAAATGTAACAAAATAAACTAACCACAATGATAAAAAAAATTGTAAACAATTTTAGTTTCATTGCCGCACTATTCATTTGTATTTCTATGATAATCGCGTGCGGTGGCAAAAAAGAATCCACCGGCGACAAGGAAGACACAAAGAAGGAGGAACCCAAAAAGGAAACAACCAAAAATGAGACATCCGGCGGCAATCAGCTTTATTTTGTTGAAGAATATACATCCGACGGAAAAGAAGTTGGGAAGAGCGACAAGTTTTTTATTAAAAGCAAAGGCGGTTACATAACTGCAATGCTTAGAACTGCCCAACCCATCGGAGTTGGAAGCGTTGATGTAAGGCTTGAGAGAGAATCCCTCGAAGGGTCCGATATTATTGATACGCAGCCGTATGACGTGTCCCCTGAAAAAAATTATTTCTTTTTTGACAAAATAACATTCTACAAGTCGGGAGACTATAAGGTGACTGTCTTTAAGAAAGACGGAACACCCATAGCCAGCGGCAAAGTCAGAATCGAATTTGAATAATTAACCACTCATTAAACCATTGAAAGGAAAAAAAATGAAGAAAGCTAAATTGGCAATGGCACTTTTTGCAATTGTATTTGTGTTTGGAATGAAATCTAATGTCCAGGCGCAGCAATATCCTGTACTATATTTTTGCGAACAATATGGAAACAATGGAGAAGTAGGTGTCAGCGACAGATTCACACAAGGATATCTTACGGTAATGGTTAAGGCTGACGGACCATTGGGACTTCGTGATTGTTCAATTCAATTGGACAAGTATAATTGCAGTACGGGTAAATTTAATTATTACAAGAAGTTCAGTTATACGGTTGAGCCGGATATGAAGTATATTTATTT
Organism: Ignavibacteria bacterium; assembly: GCA_039810605.1. Classification (GTDB taxonomy): domain Bacteria; phylum Bacteroidota; class Ignavibacteria; order Tepidaquicellales; family Tepidaquicellaceae; genus JAGPCH01. Next base: position 26,131 of record JBDHXH010000013.1, read on the forward strand.
CTCGAAGAATGATCAAAGCGATATGAGTTTTGATGATCCGGGAATATACAGAGTTTTTCTTCTCGACCATAACGACAGGACTGTTGCAAGTGGGCTTGTAGAAATCATAAGCAAATAGCATGAAGAAAACAAAATTTATCATCTGCGCGCTTCTTGCGTTTGTGTTTATTGGAAGCGCATCGTCCCAGTCACTCCAGTTTTGCGAAGATGTAAGCTCTGATGGTGCCCCCATTAATGCGAGTTCGGTTTTTAATATTAGTTCAAAAGGAGGATTTTTAAAATTGCTTACAACGCTTCCTTACAGAGTCGGTACAACGTCTGTCAGTTATGAAGTTTACAGGATTGATTCAGACGGAAATGAGAATTATGATAATTCCATCTGGCAGGATGTTGAACCTTCATGGACGTGGTTCTGGAAAGATGTTACTTTTTATGATGCAGGCAGATTTAATATTTATGTTTATGATTCCGACAAAAATTTCCTTGCATCATCGCGGATTACAATACAGTATTATTAAAATATATCAGATACAATTTTACGGAAAAGGTTATTTCAATTTTTGGAATAACCTTTTTTACATAGAACAGTTTTTGAATGATTGAAAAGATCAAGAGCCTTTCAAAAGATACTCTGACTTATGGTGTCAGTACAATAGTCGGAAGGTTCCTGAATTTTTTTCTGGTTCCGTTTTATACCAACAAATTTCTGCCCGCCGAATTTGGTGTCGTTGCAATCCTTTATTCCTACATTGCAATTCTGAATGTCTTCTTCTCGATTGGTATGGAATCGGGCTACATGAAATTTGCCTCCACCAAAGAAGTCGGCACCGAAAAGGAAAACTTCTCCAATCCGCTTCTTGCAGTACTAATGAATTCATTCTTCCTCTCTTTTCTGATTTTTATTTTTGCAAATGATCTTACGGGCTTATTTCAGATTGAGGATAAATTCTCATCTCTGATTCGGTATTCGGCGCTGATCTTGTTTTTCGATGCCATTGTATTAATACCTTTTGCTTATCTGCGCCTCAACTTCAAAGCTCGTACCTTTGCTCTGATAAGAATTGTAAGCATTTCAGTCAATGTTCTGCTCAATATTATTCTGATATCATTTTTCAAATTCGGAATCGAAGCGGTGTTCATTAGTAATCTGGTTTCCTCTGTGATTACTCTGATTCTGCTTATGCCGGTTATATTAAAGAACATTGCATTGAAATTCAATGGCGACCTTTTAAAAGAGCTCTTTAAGTTTTCGCTTCCGTATATCCCTGCCGGAATAGCAGCCAACATTGTGCAGATAATCAACCGACCGATACTGAAATATCTTACCGATGACGCGACGGTTGGAATTTTTCAGGCAAATTACAGGCTTGGAATTTTCATGATGCTCGTTGTTTCTATGTTTGAGTTTGCATGGAGACCTTTCTTTCTTAGCAACGCGAATGAGCCCAACGCAAAGAATATCTTCTCAAAAGTCATGACGCTGTTCATTATAGCTGCTTCAACAATTTTCCTTATCATCACCGTTCTCATCAATGGTGTCGTAATGATGAACCTTCCATTCAATGTTCATCTGATAGGTAAGGCATACTGGAGCGGACTTGACATTGTTCCTGTGATTTTATTTGCATACATACTTAACGGAATCTATGTGAATTTAATGGCGGGGATTTATATTGAAAAGAAAACAAAGTATCTGCCTGTAATTACCGGAGCGGGAGCTCTGGTTAATGTCATAGCGAACTTTGCACTGATACCGCAATATTCATATATGGGCTCGGCAGTTGCGACGCTGCTAAGCTATCTGGTCATGATGATCGGAAATTATTACTTCTCAAACAAATATTATCCGATAACTTACGAATACAGGAAAATTTTTCTGACATTCATTTCATTGCTCTCAATTACAATTTTATACTTCTATCTGGATAAAACCATCGGTATTCCTTTCTATTTGAAGATGATTATCCCCGTAGCATTTGTGGGGACGATACTCTTGTTGAGAATAATTGACTTCAAGTCAATGTCGGCAATCTATTCGGGGGGACAGAATAAGGGAAATGCAGGGTGATAAATCCTGTCGCAATGCTTCAAAAATATTTTCGTTCGCATTAGCATCAAAGATATTGCCGTCCAAAACATTTTTGAAGCAACCCAACAGCTGCAAAAATAATCTCAATTCAAATGATACATTTTGGACGGATGTGCATCAAAGAAAGCACGACATCCATTTTTTCTCTTGCTACTGATATATATTTATGCCATATTGATTTATGGATACATTAACCAAGAAACAAAAGAAGATTCTTGACTTCATCGAGAAGCACAGAATCGAACATACTTATCCGCCCACATTAAAGGAGATTGGGGATAAGTTTAAAATTACCGTGGGGACGGTCCAGGATCATATCTTTGCATTGCAGAGGAAGGGCTATCTCGAAAGAAAGAAAGACATTGCACGGGGATTTCGTGTGATCAAGTCGGATGAAGAATTGAGTATAGAGAGAATGAAGTCCAATGTGAATCTGATTCCTCTTTACGGAAACGTTGCGGCAGGGGAGCCAATATTTGCAAGCGACAATATTCAGGGCTATGTTACAATGGAGAAAAATTCCCGCGGTCATCAGATTCATTTCGCTCTCAAGGTCAAAGGAGACAGCATGAATGATTCCGGCATTTATGACGGAGATATAGTCGTAGTTAAGAAACAAGACAGTGCCGAGGACGGAGACATTGTGATTGCTCTTCTCGATGACGAAGCAACCGTAAAGACTCTTCGCAACAAGAGAATCAAAGCTTATCTTGAAGCATCCAATTCAAGATATAAGGCAATCATGAATAAGCCGTTTCAGATTATAGGGAAAGTTATAGAACTAAGAAGAGAGTATAACTGATCATAAAGAGTCATGATCTTAGCGAATCATTATCGGGCATTCTTTTGATTCACAAACCTACTCGCTTAAAAATAAAATCAACATTCTTTCTTGACTTCTCATAGTCAAAGACAGCAAGCAATTCATCCTCGGAAAGATATTTTCTTATCTCATTGTCTTCCATCAGTAAACGAAAAAAGCTAATCTTATCATTCCAGCATTTCATTGCGGAATTCTGAACAATCCTGTATGCTTCCTCACGCTTCATCCCCTTATCTATAAGCTTAAGAAGAATAGTTTGCGAAAACACGAGGCCGTTCGTAAGTTCGAGATTCCGTTTGAGGTTGGGAATATTCACAACAAGGTTTTGAATAAGTTTTGTGAACAGATGCAGCACGTAGTCGGCGAGTATCGTTGAGTCCGGAATTATGATTCTTTCTACGGATGAATGACTTATGTCGCGTTCATGCCAGAGTGCAATATTCTCAAAACCGGCAAGAGCATTACCGCGCAGAACCCTTGCGAGTCCGGAAAGTCTCTCGCTTGTAATAGGATTTCTCTTATGAGGCATTGCAGATGAACCCTTTTGTCCCTTCGAAAAAAATTCCTCAAGTTCCTGCACTTCGGTTCTTTGCAAGTGTCTGATCTCTGTTGAAAATTTTTCAATTGAAGAACCGATGATTGCAAGTGCGGACATATATTCTGCATGTCTGTCACGCTGAAGTATTTGTGTCGAAATATTTGTTGTCTTCAGTTTGAGTTTTTTGCATACATATTTTTCAACCGATGGAGAAATGTGTTCATAAGTTCCGACTGCGCCGGAGATTTGCCCGACAGAAATAACTTCTATGGCGCGCTTCCATCTTTCGATGTTTCTGTTCATTTCATCAAACCAAAGAGCAAACTTCAGTCCAAGCGTAATTGGTTCTGCATGAATCCCGTGAGTTCTCCCTATCATCGCACTATATTTATACTTCAGGGCTTTCTTCTTCAGCGCTGCGGCAGCTTCATAAAGATCCTTCAGAATAATTTCACCTGCCTGCTTCATCTGAACCGAAAGTGCGGTATCAATCACATCGGAGCTTGTCATGCCAAGATGAATGAATCGCGAATCAGCTCCGACATACTCTGCAACATTTGTAAGGAATGCGATTACGTCATGCTTCACTTCCTCTTCAATTTCCAAAATTCTTTTGACGTCAAACTTTGCTTTCTTCTTTATGACAGAAAGAGATTTGGCTGGAACAATCCCTAATCTGCACTGCGCTTCTGAAGCAAGTAATTCAATCTCGAGCCAGATACGGAATTTATTTTCATCCGACCAGATTGCCGACATTTCTTTTCTTGAATATCGGGGGATCATAAATATTTGATGATTGCTTTGTTTAAAAACCTTGGAGAATGTGCCATTAAAAAATCAGCTTTTGAGAAATTCAGTGAAGATTGTTTTTTGAAACAATCTTCGTAATCACAAGTGTAATGTCGTCATTCTGCTCCGCGCTGCCTCTGAAATCATTTACAGAGTCAATGATTTCCTTTTGAATCATAAGGCAGGGCTCATGTCTGTGATTATTGATTATGTCCAGAACTTTATCCGTCCCGAATTCAGTCTTGTCCTTATTCATTGCTTCGGTAAGACCGTCTGAATAAAATACAAAAACATTATCGTCGGATATTTTCAATTCGGTTTCTTCGAGATGTGCTTCAAAAAATTTTTCACTTTCCAGACCAAGACCCATGCCCTTGTTTTTCAGAAGATTCAGATTCCCGTTTACTGAATATATCACCGGGTTATGCCCGGCACGACATATTCTAACAGTCATCTTTTTCAGATCGAACAGCGCAATGACTGTCGTAATGAACGACTTCTTGTCAATCTTCTGATGAATTTGTTTATTCACCTCAATCAATATGTCTTTGGGAGACTGGAATAATTTTGCGGCAAACTGAATCATTGCCTGCACCTTGGACATATACAGAGCTGCGGGAATTCCCTTGCCCGAAACATCTGCTACAATCACAAGCATTCTGTCAGGGTCAAGGGTTATGACATCATAGAAATCGCCTCCGATAATCTTTGCAGGATTGTAATAACCTGATATTTCAATTCCTTCAATGCCGCTTATTGATTGAGGCAGAAGTCCCATCTGGATTCTTCTAGCAATCTGCAGCTCTTCTTCGATTTTTTGCTTAAGGATTTTTTCTTGCTGAAGTCTTGAGTTTTCAAATGCAATGGCTGCCTGTGATGCAAGAGTTTTCAATAAGTCAATGTCTTCTTCCGAATATGCCTTGCCTGATGGCTTGCCGCTGAAGTTCATTGCGCCAATCAGATTGCTCTTGATAAATATTGGAATGGACAGCACAAAGTTTTCGTGTTTGATGGATTCCTTTTGCTCTTCCGTAATATTAAGTTCATCAAGATAAACTTCATTCAGAAGTTTCGGTTCTTTGTTTTCAGAGAATATCTTTGAAAGCGCATCGTTAAAATTCTTTCCGCGATGTTCGACTCTTTCATTGCCGGCTTTAGTCTTCATTTCCTCTGTCAGTATCTTATAAAATTCCTGATCCTGAAACCAGATGTTGAGATTGTCAATTCCCATTGTATCTTTAACCGATGTTCCGATCTTTTCAATTATTTGTCTTATGTTACCGAGATACGGAAGCTCTTCCGAAAATCCAAGCAGAGATTTTCTGTAGTTATATCTTTCCCGATAAAACTGTTTATCAACAAACTCTTTCGCCTTCCTGTTTACAAAATCGAAACTGAACGTTACAATTACTATCAATGCAACGGTAAGAAGCTGCTTATTCTCCGGCATGAACTGGCTCAATATTGAATTCAAAAATAAAACCAACAGCAGATAGATGCCGACGATGAATGCTGTTATGATTCCGAATACGAGACCTTTCTTTACAATAAACTCGGTATCCAAAATGCGGTATTTAAAAATGGAATATCCGAACGAGACAGGAATAGCAAGAACCAATGCAGTCGGAAGAAAAATGCCTGGCTGAACAAGGAAGTTTGGCCTGTTGATTACCAATGGAATAAAGAACGTATAAGCAAAACCTATTGCACCTGTAATAAAACCATACATAATAACTCTGATAGGCTTTTTCAGATTTTCCTGTCCAAGCTTTCGATATGAACTGAAGAAAAAATAAAATCCAACAGATAGATAAATGGCAATCATGCATGTCAGAACAAAATTTGTTGAATCGCCCATCAACTTCCCCTTATTCATCAACTGATGTATAAAGCCAATCATCGAAACTATAAGTGTAAATGAATAAAGGATAATCAGAGATATCTTTCTGCTCTTAAATTCGATTCTTGTCGGATATGTCATGAAGAAGTGAATGAACAACGGATAAAAGAACATTCTTCCGAATATTGTATTGAACAGCAACAGTCTGTTAAAGAAAAATGAATCGGAAATACCCACGGTGGTGAATCCCAGTGATGCGCAACACCCTAACAGGAAGAATAACTGTGAAGTGAGTTCTTTAGGTTTTGAATATCCAACTAAAAATGCGATTATAAGAAAACCAAAACCAAGCAACGAAAAAATAAGGAACAGAATATTAAAAGTCTTATACACCATGATATTTGCAGTGTGCAATGCATTGTCTCTAAGAAATGTATATTGCACATTTTCTGAAGATTCAAAATCGTTAAGTATATCCTGCGCTTCGTTAATGTCTTTAAATTTATGCCCGTTAATCTCGAGCAAAATATCTCCATCCTTTATTCCTGCCTTATCTGTAACTCCGTCAGGCATTATCTGAACAATGAACAATCCTTCCGTAATATGTTTACCGTTATATTCGGTAACCCAGAGACAATCATCTGTTGTCATCCTGTCGGTGAACATTGTTCTGATGAAGATGATCATTGTAAAGGAAAGGCAATAGAGTGTAATGAAAGTTATGATTACTCTTAGCGTTCCTTCGGAATATTTATTGAGAAAGTTCAGATCTGAAAATTTAATTTATGACAATTTAATTTACGAACAGCGTTTAAATAATGTTACTAAATTAGTTCTCGAAAATGTCATATCCTATTGAAAAATAAAAATCATAAGGTCCGAAAACGAATGAATCCTCCGTTAAACCCTTTCTTATGAGAAAGCTTCTTCCCACTGAAAAACTTGCTTCTCCGATCGGAGTGTCAAACGCTGCAGTCATGCCAAGTCCGTGTCTAAGATCTTTGAAACGAATATCCTCGGTAAATTGCCACACATTTCCAATGTCATATCGCATGCTGATGTAAGTGTCAAAGAAAAGTTTTACGGGAAGCATATATCTGTATTCAACTGAAGTTTCAAGAATCTGTCTGCCCCGCAGTTCATCCTCAAGCATTCCGAAGAAAGACTTCTGACCGCCGAGCGAAAACTGTTCTGTCAGCGGAGTTGTCTTGTCTGCAAATCCAAATATGAATCTTGGTCTTACGTTTTGAGATTTCCACGTTGGGAAATATTGATCATAGCTGAAATAGAGCTTCGTAAAACTAAGTTTGCTTGGTGAAAAATCCTTGGCACTTTCGTAATAAAAATTTATAAGCGTGCCACTTGTCGGGAAGGGTAGGATGTCTTCGTTATCGAAGATTCCTCCGAACTTTAACTTTAGCACCTTTAACTCTGTAGTAAGGTCATCGCTGTTGCTCTTATTTTTAATCTGCTGGTTTTCAAAGAATGTCCGGACATAGACTGTACCGAGCCTTTCGAGTTGTGTTCCGAGAAGGAGACTCATTCCGTAGCTAAGATTTCTATATTCACCTGTTCGTGTCAGATCATATTCATTTTTTACGGAATCAATTGACTGCACATATCTGTAGATATCGTTAAACTTGTAATAAAGGTTGTAATTGAACGTGAACGGCAGAGAGAAGAACTGGTTTGATTTAATTTCAAACTGGTAGAGTCTGTTCCTCAAACCACCAGCACCAAGGATTCCCGCTTCTATTGCAGATCCGAGTAAGTTTTCATCTCGAAGATCAAGCAGCAGCTGTAGATTCTTCTCGTTATCAACTTTCATTGAAAACCTCAAAGCCTTGGTATTCTTCTCAACCATTCCTACTTTCAACTCCGGAAGGTAAGCATTCTTCCTGTAATCAAAATCAAAACTTACCTGCTGAAAGAGATTCGTGCTGATGACATTGTTCAGGCTCGATAATAAATCCTTCCTTCTGACAGGGCTGACATTGCTCACTTTAATCTCACGGAGTATGACATTATCCTTTGTTACATTATTACCCTTGAGTTCAATGCCTCCAATCTTTCCGTTACTGAAGACAATCTCAAGTGTCCTGGTGTCGTAATCCAAATGAAATTGTTCTATGTCAATCAGTGTGTATGATTCACTTCTTAAATGCCTAAGCAGCTCTTCATAAAATCTGTAACACGAGTCAGTATTGACAATCTTGCCGGTATTATTTTTTCTGAATTCTTCGACAAACCGGTTAAGCAGTGCCGGCGCGTTCACCGTCTTTAAATCAAGCAGCACAGGGTTCTCGATTGCTGAATACTCAATCTTTCCCTCATATCCTTCTCTTGAGATAGTTGCGATGACATTTCTATAAAATCCCGTTTGATAAATAAGCTTAAGATTTTTTTCAATTGAAGTATATCTTTCAAATCTTTTATCCGTTGCCCGGATAAGATTCAGGATTTCATCTCCGAGAGGACCTTTAATGGAAGTGGAGACAATTGGGTTTGTCACAAAGTTATTGAAATTTTTTGATTCCGACATTTCAAGAGAATCAATTTTCAATTTGATAGTTTGAAGCATTGCAGCGGCAGATTCATTTCCCAACAAGATAAGCCTGTCAACATTTTTGAAATTTGTTGAAGAGTAGCTGCCGAGTTTCGGAGTGATAACAACGTCAGCTCCTTTCAACTGCAGATCATTTATCTGGTCCATCGTAATTGATAATATCTGGTCTGCGGTGTTCAGAGGATTCTCCAATTCTTCGATTGACTTAAGCGGACTTGTGGAATTGACGACAATTGTAAGATCCGCACCGAGTTCTTTGGCAACATCATTCGGAATGTTTGCAGTGAGACCTCCGTCAACGAGATTCTGACCGTTAATACTTATCGGTGAATACAAGAGAGGAAAAGTCAATGATGCTTTTATTGATTCGCTCAAGTTACCCTTAGTCAGAACAACTCTCCGGCCATTGTCGAGATTTGTTGTGACTGCGGCGAAACTCTTTTTCAATTCAAGGAAATTATTTTTTGGATGAAGCGGCGAATTAAGGATAAACGAATTTATCTTTTCGCTGATGTAGAATCCGTTTGAAAGTGATGAAGGAAGCAGTACGGGTTTTATTCCGTCAAGAGGTATAGTCAGCAGGCTTCTGTCCTGAATCTTCTTTTGTTCGGGGAATAATGAAGTTCTCTGATATTTATTTGTAAGGCTTAGAGCTTTGTTCCAGTCAAAGTTTCTGAATATGTTTGAAATCTCATCGGTAGAATATCCTGTTGAATACAGTCCCCCAACGAGACTTCCGATACTGGTTCCGACAATCATATCAAAAGGAATATTGTTTTTTTCGAAGACATCGAGGACACCAATCTGTGAAATTCCTCTCGCGCCACCTCCGCTTAAGACAAGTGCGATTTTTTTTGCGGAATATTTTTTTGGAAAGATGTTGAAATGATTGGTGTCGAGACTTTCTCTGCTGTAAAGATTAAGTTTAATCGTGTCGGATGAAGCAATGGAAGAATCCTGACAGTATGATATGCCGCTGCCGCAAATGATAGCTGCGATGATCAATAATAGAAATCTTAATGTATTCATGAAATCAAAATCTTTATTGAATCAGAATTCAGATTCAGTGGGAAGGTTTTTCCTGTTGATATATCCGATAAGATAGATTATCCCTCCTACAATCAGTCCGGGATACATTGGCTCGAGGCTGAACAAATACCTCGGAAAACCATTGACGATTCTGAAATGTCCATAGATAAACCAGACAAGAGAAATCAGTGATGAACTCAACATTGCCGCCAGTATAAATTTTGAATGAACCTGCAGTCTTGTGATGTATGAAGTCACTACACTGAATAATAAAGGAGGAATTATCATCGTTCCCACTGTATACCAGATGTTTACGACGGATGGAATCATGACAGCAAGCAGTAGGGAGAACAATCCGCTTACCAGCAGTCCCGTCTTGTTGTAGAGACTCTTTTCTTCGCTTTCGTTTTTTATTCTTGCGATGACATCTCTTCCGAAAGTTGTAGCGGAGACAAAGATATACGAGTGAAGAGAAGACATTATTGTTGCTATCATTCCAACAAGGAATAGTCCTTTGGCTATAGGCGGAAGAATAACTTCCGCAAGCGCCGGATATGAGTATGTCGGATTCGCAATTTCTTTGCCCAGGAATGCCTTAGAATATAAGCCGGCTGTTGTTGTGAGAGTATCAAATATAAACCAGAAGACAAGCGAGATGAGAACGCCTCTTCGCGGTGTTTTTTTATTCTTAACTGCATAACATCTTTGATAGAAAACAGGATCAATCAGAGCCCATGAGCCAATGAAAAACCAAACAAAAAAATATTGAAGTGAGAAATTTCCAAACAAAGTCAGATCGGTTTCCGGTAGTCGCGATTCAAGATATTCAAATCCCCCGAGCTTGTTCAGGCAGAAAGGAATTATTATGCCGAATCCCACAAACATCAATAAGAACTCAAGTATATTTACTCTGACATCAGCACGGAAACCACCTTTTGCAAGATAAATTATTGAAACAACAAGCGAAAATATGATTGAATAAATGAGTTTGAAACCGATGACAAGTTGAAGAAGAACTCCCATCATAAAAAGATATGGAGCCGGTGTAGCCAGAAAGAAAATCAATATTCCTCCCACTATACTTACTTTCTTCCCGTAAATTCTGTCAAGCCTGTCGGGAATTGTGTAAAGGTGAACCTTTCTTATTTTGTCAGCGAGAAAGTAAGCAAAAATAAAAATGAAAAGATAAAACGGGAAGGCATAATATAACCATCCTGACATGCCATACTTAAAAGTAAATTCCCCGATACCAAGTATGCCGCCATAAAACGATGAAACAAGGGTTGCCACAAATGCAGGCAGAGTGAGCGTCCTTCCTGCTATAATATAATCCTTTACAGTGCTGTCAGATTTCTTCGTTCTGAATCCTATGACAAGAACAGCAACAAAATATGCTAAGATAATCAGGTAATCGTTTGTAGAAAGAGTAAGTTTCAATTGGGAACAATAAAATGTTTTCTGAACAAAAGCAAACTTCCGCTGCCGAATGAAATTGATATTCTGGAAGAAACTGACTCATTGAGCGCTCCTTCTTTGATACCGAACTCAAGATCCGAATTTGTCAAACCATACTTCAATCCCCTTGTTGAAATCCTTTCGGCTTTTGGCAACGCAAGCAGTGAAACGGGGGAATTTATCCTGTATCTAAAATTTATTCTCTTTCTAATAAAAAAAATTTCATACTCATCAGTCAGCATCCTGATATTCAGTTTCTTGTAATATCTTTTCATAACACTGTAATTATTCAGTGTATGATCGGGTCTCATGCTTGATCCTCCAAGCACCATGATCTCATTCAGTTTGTTTTCCACACAGAATTTCAGAGACTTTTCAAAATCAGTTGTCTCCTGCTCGCTGATTCTTTTGCAGACAACTTTCTTAGAGGCAAAATAATTAAGCGTCGCTTTGCTGACGGAATCGAAATCCCCAATGATTATATCCGGTATTATCCCGATTTTTTTCAGTGCGTTTGCTCCTCCGTCGGCTGCTATGATGTAATTCTTCTTTTCAGTGATTTTATTTATCAGCCTTCTGTCGGGAATCTTCCCGTTCAGAAAAATCAATGTTTGCATTGTTTATGCTTTGAATATTGGAATTATTATTCAAAAATTATAGATAAATTTTTCTTGTTAGTATTGTGAATATTGTGCCATTTGAATATGACAAACTTTTTCAAATTACCTCACACCAAAGCTATGATTTGGGTAGGAGATTTGTGACAGCTCATTTCTTAAATAGAGACGGTGTTCAAAGAGCCTCGTCACGTACAGAGCACGCATAGCAAGACTGAAACAAGAGAATATTTGCATTTTGATAATTTGAATTTAGAATTATCTTGAATGATGAAATGAATTTTTGACTGAATGAATTTTTTAAATCCGGGAATACTGATTGCGCTTGCTGCCATTTCAATTCCGATACTGATTCATCTTCTGAATCTCCGGAAGGTGCGTAAAATGGAGTTCAGCACATTGATGCTTCTCAAAGAAATTCAGAAATCCAAGATGCGCAGGATAAAGCTGAAGCAACTTCTTCTTCTACTGTTCAGGATTCTGGCAATCGCGTCACTGGTTCTCGCATTTGCCCAGCCTGTTTATGAAGGTTACGCAGGCAGCACGGATGCTTCTAATTCTTCAGTAATAATCTTTCTCGATGATTCTTTCAGCATGACTTCCAGAGACAGCAAGGGTATGTATCTTCAGCAGGCGAAGAATTCCGTAAAAAAAATCCTTGAACTCAAAAAAGCATCTAACGAAATATATTTTGTTCCTGTATCAAAACTGACGATGCGTAATTCCAAATTTCTCTATAATAATGCAGGCGAAGTGCTTGACTCGCTTGAGCGAATTAAACCTTCAAATGTAACTTCTGATTTGAGCAGAATTGCTGAATTTATCAGTAACGTCTTCGTAAAGAACAATAGTCCGGTTAAGGAAGCATTCGTTGTGTCCGATTTTCAAAAGAGTGACATGAACGGTGAGTTGCGGCCACTCGAAGGAATTGAAAATGTTCGCCTTTATCTGCTAAAGACAGGAAGCCGCACGGCTAACAATTTATCCGTTGACAGTTTGAAGATTGTTTCCAAAATCCTGCAGAAAGATAAATCTATAAAGTTAAGTGCTTACATAAATGACTATTCGCCGTACAGCGTGAAAAACAAGATCGTAAATCTTGTTGTTGAAGGTGAGCTTAAAGGTGAAAAAGCCATTGACATAAATTCATTTGACAAAAGTAAGATCGAATTCAGTTTTATGCCTTCCAAATCAGGGAGTATAAGTGGATATCTTGAGCTTGTCCAAAGTGATTTTGGTGAAGATGAGATTGAATCTGACAACAAAGTTTATTTCTCACTTTACATTCCGGAGCATTTTGAAATCGGAATATTAAATGAAAGTTCTCCGGAAAATACTTTTGTAAAACTCGCGCTGGAGAGTGCGTCTTTTGTGCTTTCTGATTCTTCGGGTTCAGGGAATGACCTTTTCAGAATAAATAATATTTCAAGTCTTGATCAAAATATGTTTAAGAATCAGGTCTTATTCATTTCAGGCAGGAATGAATTTACTGATAGTGAGTCAGAAATGTTAAAAGGATTTGTATCACACGGAGGTGGTCTGTTTTTGTTCCCGGGAAAGGATGTGCGGATTGACAATTACAATTCAACTTTGCTAAGCAAGTTAAATACTGCGAGAATTGGAGGACTTAATTCCGATAAGTCGCAAAATGAAAATCTTAAGTTGGGAAAAGTTGATTTTCAGAATCCGCTTCTATCGGAAATTTTTTCAAACAAGAATTTAAACATTACTTCGGATCAATTCGATATACAGTCTCCAAAAATATTTTCTTATTATGAACTGCTTAACAATGAAAATTCTTCTGACATCATATCATTGACAAATGGCAAGCCATTTCTGATTGAATCTTCACTGGCGCGGGGAAGAGTTCTGATGTCATGCGTTCCTGCAACAACGGATTTTTCTGATTTCCCGTTGAAAGATATATTCGTTCCAATAATTGTGAGGAGCATTTATTATCTTAGCAATCAATTCGAATATCAATCGGGATATGCTGTGGGAAAGGCTAACATAACTCCGGTTAACGGAATCGAAAATATTTCCGCAATAACTCTGCCGGATAAAAAGACAATTGGAGGTGATTTGTTTCCCGAGATTACGCCGGAAAGTTTTGTTGTCATTCCGTATTCAGACAACTTTATTCAGACCGGTACTTATGAAATGAAAGATTCATCCGGGAAGGTCATTGACTTTTCTCTTAACTACAACTCTTCCGAGAGTGACATGCGACCTGCAAGTCGGGAAGAGCTTCTTGGATTTTTTGAAGCGGGGAATTTCAGAAACGTGACTTATGTCAAAGACAATGAGGAGATTACTGATGTGGTGCGGGATTCAAGGAATGGAATTAATTTGTGGAAATATTTTTTAATAGCGGCAATATTGTTTGCATTGTCCGAAATGATTTTATCACGCAAGATAGAGAAGAGCTGATGAGGGAACTGATTCAAACAGATTCGTTGATTTCATTATTCAACTAACTTGTATTAATCTTAAGCAAATTCTATTTTGGAAAAAAATAAAGCACTGCGTGAAGAGTTTAATTGACGTCGAAAAATTTTTGGTGAAAGAGGGAAAGAAAGTTAAGCTGAAGGATTATGATACTTCTTATGAAGGAAATGAATATGACAAGGATAGCGCAGGTGAATTGCTTGATGAAGGAATAAAGCGACTTTCGGAACTTCAGGATAAGCTTTATGCTCACAATCAGTACAGCGTGCTGATTATTTTTCAGGCAATGGATGCAGCAGGAAAGGATAGCGCAGTTAAGCACATAATGTCGGGGTTGAACCCTACCGGAGTAAAGGTTAACAGTTTCAAGGTACCGACTTTGACTGAATTAGAGCATGACTATTTATGGAGGCATTATATAGAACTTCCTGCACGCGGAATGATTGGGATTTTTAATCGTTCGCATTATGAGAATGTACTTGTTACGAGAGTACATCCTGAATTCATCCTGAAGGAAAATCTTCCGCACATAAATTCTGTCAGCGACATTACCAATGAGTTCTGGGAAGAAAGATTCAAACAGATAAACCGTTTTGAAAAAAATCTCTGGCAGAATGGGACAATCATTCTGAAATTTTTTCTGCATCTGTCAAAGAAAGAGCAAAAGAAGAGATTCATAGAGCGAATAGACGATCCGAAAAAGAACTGGAAGTTTTCTTCGGGGGACATTAAGGAAAGAAGCTTCTGGAATGATTATCAGAATGCTTATGAAGACGCACTTAGCAATACTTCAGCGGATTATGCTCCGTGGTTTGTAATCCCCGCTGACAATAAGTGGTTTACAAGGTTAGCTATTGCCGAGATACTATATCTCCGGTTTGAATCTCTGCATCTGACATATCCGGAAGTCAGTCCTGAAGAAAAGGGAAAACTTGAGATTGCCAAACAGGAACTGCTTGCTGAAAATAATGAATAGCCTGCGGGAGGATAATGGTCAGTCTTAAAATTATAACTTTAAATAAAACTAAACAACATATCTAAAATGAAAAAACTATTTTTGATATTAACCTGCTTTGTGATCGCAGGATTAATTTCGTCCTGTTCTTCGGTAACCGATATTACGGGTACATGGAAGAAACCCGGTGCATCATCTCAAAAGTACAATAAATTAATCGTACTCGGACTTTCAAGTGATTTGGTTAAAAGGGCAACAGTAGAGAAGAGTGTAGTTTCGAACTTAAGGTCCTATGGCATTAATGCTGTAGCGGGATCAAATGTACTCCCCGATAATATTCTCGATTCTGACGGAGACGGAAAAGTTGATGACAAGGAAAAAGTTAAGAAGCTTGTACAAACAAAGTTTAAAGAACTTGGTGTTGACGGAGCTCTTATTATTTCATTGTTAGATGTGAAGGAGGAAGAGCACTACGTTCCCGGTACGAGCTACTATGCTCCTTACACTTCTTATTATCCATTTTACAATTATTACTGGACATACTATGACATGGTGCACACTCCCGGCTATTACACGAAGACAACGAGTATCTTTTTAACTACGAATTTTTATAACATAGCATCTGAAGAACTTCTTTGGTCAGCGCAATCCGAGACCGTAAATCCGCAATCACTTTCGGATTTTGCCAAATCATATTCCTCGGTACTGGTACAGGATTTCATAGGTTCCGGACTGATTAAGAAATGACATACAGGATTTGCTGAATTGATTTGAAATCAGTTCAGCAAATCTAAAAGTTTCATTTTTCATAAAAACAGATTCATTCTGTAAACCCACATTGTTGTCGTTCATGACAGCAATTCTTGCTTATCGCCAATGCTCCGAATTTTTTAACGGCAATTTTTCACAGGCGGGTTCCTTTTCAAAACTAAATATGCCAAAATGATTTGAGATTGTTTTACAACTACAACTATTAGGGTGCTTCAAAAATGTCTTGGACAGCTGTGAACTCTTCCATTGCTTCCATTCTTCCATTCCTTCCATTCACAAGTTTTTCTTTATAATTGTATTTTGTATACAATAAGCCTATTTTTACCCCTTATTCCACTAATTTTTCAACTACAGAGAAGGAAATGAAAAAAAACATTTACACAGCAGCAGTCTGCTTGCTTATGATCATTTTTGCAATGCAGGGAATTTCTGCTCAGGGATTCAATTCCATTACTACTCCCGACGGTACAAATATAGTAGCGGTAGGATCGGCAGGCAAATTATACAGGTCAGCTAATGGCGGTGCGAGCTGGATATCAATTTCAAACGGTATTGCAAATCAAAATTGTGTGACTTCACTTGGTAACGATGTATGGATATCAGGTGATAATGGTAATGTATATAAAACACTGAAGACAGTTTCATCAGTAACTACATACAATATCGGTTCTTCGACTACCCTGTATTCGATAAAGTTTATAGATTCAAACACGGGGTATGTTTGCGGAAACAGCGGCGAAGTTTATAAGACAGTCAATGGAGGAGTTAACTGGACTTTGAGCAATAGCGGGATTGCGAGTGTCAGATTGAATTCAATTGATTTCAAAAATGCATCAAACGGAACCGTCGTAGGCAATGGAGGAGCAATCTATGTGACCAACAATGGAGGAACAAGTTGGAATACACAAAGCTCCGGGACAACTCAAAATTTGTTAAGAGTAAAATATTTTGGAGATAGTCTTGTTGCCGCAGGTGAATATGGTGTGCTTCTTAAATACTCCGGAAGCTGGTATTCTGTGGCATCGAAAATTAACACTGACATCAGAGGAATTTCAGGAACGAGCATAAGCGACGTTCACCTCTGCGGTGGCGGAGGCTTTATAAGAAACAACAAGAGCGGAAGCAGCGGCTTTCTTAACTTTGAGCAAAATCCAATGATGGCTCCAATGAATGATATTTTCTATTATGGTGCAAACAATGGTTGGGCAGTATGCGGCACTAATTCTGTAATAATCAGAACTACAAATGCGGGAGTTAGCTGGACTATGCCTGCGGGTTCAAATGTAACTTATAGCTGGGTTCAAAAGCAGGCGACTTCGGGGAATATCGGTAATCCGTTTTGTCTGCATCCGAAAAATCGAAATGGTGTTTTCATACTGGCAGGTTCTTCACTGTACAGAAGTTTTGACAAAGGCGAAACATGGACTCTGCTGCGATCCGGAATTCCGGGCAGCAGTTGTCACTCATTTTTTGTAAACGCAATTGATACTAACTTAATGATTTGCTCCAAGGGATCAACCGGAGGAAATGTTTATAAGAGTACTGATTACGGAGCGAATTGGACAGCGCTTTTCTCGCCTTCAATAAATCTTACATCCTATGGAATGCCCCTTGAAGTTGATCCGAATAATCCAAATACACTTTACCTTGCTCCTGATGGAGACTCCGTAATGAAGTCAACCGATTTTGGAACTACATGGGTAAGTCTTGGCGGTGGTGAAAGCGGAAACACTTTCAGAAGTCCCTGTGATGTAGTGGTTCAATACGATAATCCTAATGTTATCTTTATAGCAGACGGAACGACAGGATCAGGCAACGGCAAATTCTGGAAGTCAACAAACGGTGGTTATAACTGGACACTCATCAATACGATCTCGGGTTCGGAAATACCTATGGTTGCGAATTCAGCTCTTGATCTGAATCTGATTTTTCATTCATCCTGGAGCTCGGGAAGTTTTTGGAAAAGTACAAACATGGGAAGTAATTTTTCAGATCTAAGTCGGTCAGGATCCTTGTGGGCAACTGATGTTGCCAAGGATGATCCAACAGCAGTATGCTATGATTATTACGGAAGCAGTGCGTTCATATCAGTTAACAGCGGAGCGAGTTTTGCCAGTACAAATGTTAATAGTACTCCAGCTGCAGGAATTTGCTTTATGGATAAATCTAATCTGCTTATACAGCACGGTGGCGGAGTTTATAAATGTGTTGCAACGTACACAGATTCAACTGTATCGAGCAGCATTGATGTTCAGGTAACGTCAGTCGGAACTACCGGTACTGCTTATTTCAGCTCTTCAACAATTGTTCCCGAAGGAACTGTAAAGAACAATAACGGAGGTGCTCCTGCTTCATTTACAGTTACGAGGACAATTAGTCCCGGCGGTTATACAAGTACGAAGTCTGTCAGCGGACTGCTTCCAAATTCTACTGAAGTTGTATATTATGACCCATGGACGTTTGTAGCAGGAACGGCATATACAGTCAGAGATTCTGTTTATATAAATGCAGATTCGAATCCGGGAAATGATGTGATGTCGGGTTCTGTTACTCCTTATCTTGGTGAAGGCGTAACTAATTTGAGTGAGGACTTTTCTTCTGCGTTTCCTCCATCGGGATGGACATTCCAGTTTTCCGGCACTAACTATTGGATCGGAAGCACGGCAAGCGCCTACGGAAGCGGAAACGGTTCGGCGGAATTTAATTTCTGGAGCGCTACAAGCGGAACGAATCAGTCTATGTTTACTCCGGTGTTTTCCACACCCACAATCAGCGGTGATTCGCTAGAGTACGATTATGCTTATGCTCCATACACTGACGGCTCTACAGATTCTATTATTATTGAAACCTCTACAGACGGAGGATCATCATACTCTGTGCTTGTAAAGTTATATGGAAGAAATAATGCTTCAGGTAATTTTGCATTGAACACGACTTCAGCGAGCGGATCACAGTTTGTTCCTTCGGCTAATCAATGGCAAAGCAAGAAATGGGCGCTTCCTACTGGAACGAACAGAGTGAAATTCCGAGCAAGGAGCGGTTACGGAAATAACTTCTACGTTGACAATATTAATGTCAGCAGCTTTTCACTTTATACACAATATAACATTAAACTCATACCTGAAGGTTATTATGACGGTACAGACTTGAACATGCGTGACACTGTCAGGGCTTATTTAAGAAATACGTCGAGTCCTTTTGCTGTAGTTGACTCTGCATCAGCAGTGTTCGATTCTGTTACATTTGTTGCCCCTCTTGTTTTCAAAAATGCTGCATCAGGTACTTACTATATTCAGTTGATCCACAGAAATGCACTCGAGACATGGAGTAAGACCGGAGGTGAATCAATTGTTAAAGGTGTTACCGCGAGTTATGATTTCACAAGTGCGCAGAGCCAGAGCTATGGTGACAACAGCATTCTTGTCGGAGCAAAGTACTGTCTATATAGCGGAGACGTTATAAGAGATGGCATCATTGATCTTTCGGACATTGTAGATGTCTTCAATGATGCGTCGGAGTTTGAATTTGGCTATGTAGTTACTGATGTCAATGGTGATGGTTCGGTTGACCTTTCAGATATCGTATTTCCTTTCAATAATTCTTCTTACTTCATTACTAAGATCACTCCGGAAACTTCTCCCGAGAGTATCAGAATTGCGAGGGAAAACTCGGTGCGGATGAAATCGGAGTTCATCAATAATAGCAGAGAGCAATTCAAAGATATGAATAGCAAGATGAAATAGTCATTGTATTGAAGATTAACTTCAGGCGGTCATTTTAATGTGACCGCCTTTTTATTTCAAAGATCTATTGAATTAATTGATGCCGAATGCTCTAAGACCATTGAAAGTAATTAAGGACAGAATATATGCAAGGGAAGTAAAGACCACTATTTGCAGAATGGGGATTTTCCAGCTTCCGGTTTCCTTCTTTGAAATTGCAACGGTTGAAAGGCACTGCAGCGCAAATACGAAGAAAATTATTAGACCTGCAGTCGAAGCTGTTGTGAAAACTTTTTGATCAGTTCCGTCGAATGTTGCATCACGCATTGCCGTAAGTATTGAATTCTGCAAGTCATCCGAATTGTCTGTTATCTTGAAAATCAATGCAAGCGAACTAACAAACACTTCTCTTGCCGCGAATGTTGCAATCAGAGAAACTCCAACACGCCAGTCCAAACCAATCGGTTTCATCACGGGCTCAACAAACTTCCCGGCATACGCTGCATAAGAGGTTGAAATCCTTTCCGAGTTTTTCAATTGGGACAGCTCTTCCTGATTAGAATTGTTTGATTGAACTGACGGATTATAGTTAGGGAAGTAGGTGAATATCCATAGAGCAATAGACAAATAGAAAATAACAGGACCTGCTTTATAAATATATTGTTTGGCATTCTTAACGGTTGTGCTTGCAACTATGCCGAGTTTTGGTTTTTTGTAAGTTGGAAGTTCCAATATGAATGATGAATCATTTCTATGCAGCTTGCCTTTGCTTTGCAGTTTATTGATTACACCGGCTATAACGACAGATGAGAGTATGCTGAAGATATAAATAAGGGAAAGAACTATTCCGCCTATGTAAGGTTTGTCCGATGGTGTAAGGAAAGCAATCAGCAGTGCATACACCGGAAGGCGTGCACTGCAGCTCATCAGCGGAATAATGAATATTGTCAGCAATCTCTCTCTTCGGTTTGTAATTGTTCTGGTTGCCATGATTGCAGGAATGGCACAGGCAAAACCGGATAGCATAGGAACAAATGATTTTCCGTTGAGTCCGATTTTCGATAGGGGCTTATCAACAAGCATTGCGCCTCTCGCGAGGTAACCGCTGTCTTCGAGCAGACCAAGGATGAGAAACAAGATCAGAATCTGCGGCAAGAATACCATCACAGAACCAATTCCGGTAATTATTCCGTCTGAAATAAGATCACTGAACCAGTTATCACCAAGCAAGTCGGTTGCGGTTTGTGAAAATAATGAGAACGCATCATTGATAAGGTCCATCAACGGAGATGCTAACCAGAAAATTGACGTAAATGTGACGGACATGATAAGGAAAAAAGTTATCAGTCCCCAGAATTTATGCAGAACAAATTTATCGAGCTTCAGAGTAAGTTCATCAGGCCTATTGAAATTTCGAGGAGAATTCAGGACGACAAGCTGCTCATTTATCTTTTCGAGATCAATCTTTCCATTTTCATTTCCCTCTTGTTTAAGAAAGAGAACTTCATTCTGTATTTTTTCAATGGCATTGTATGTATCAAGCAGGTGCGATGTTTGTCTCTTAACCGGTCTGCTCAATTCGCTTTTCTCGTCGAGATTGGTTTCACTTATTTCTTCATTGAGTACCTTGAGGAGATTGTCAATTCCTTTGCCCGTTTGTCCGTTAACTCGGACAATCTTGCATCCGAGAATTTCCGAAAGTTTCGAATCGGAAATTTCGAGTTTCTTCTTATGCAGAATGTCCACCATTGTGAGAACGATGACAACTTTGAATTTTGCATCGAGTAATTGTTTAACGAGAAAGAGATGTCTCGAAAGCTGACTTGCATCAACGGTTACGGCAACGATGTCAGGCGTTCCGAATTTCGGATGCGAGAACAAGGAATCAACCGAAATTTTCTCATCCGGTGAAGATGGAATAAGGCTGATAATTCCCGGAGAGTCAAGTATGTTTGCGTTTATTTCATACTTTGAGAGAATCTTGGAGATTGAATACTGAACGGTCGAGCCGGGATAGTTAACGGTTTTAAATTTCTTGCCGCTTAGATGATTGAACAATGATGTCTTGCCGGAGTTTGGCTGACCGACTAAGGTTATAAGCGGTATTCCTTCCAGCGTAGGAATTGTCATATTATTATGCAAACTGCCTCACTCCTTCTGATTGCGATTAATGTGCCTCTTATTGAAAGTGCGATGGGATCGTTAAATGCCGATGTGCTGACAAGTTCAATTTCCTGTCCCGGAGTAAAACCAATTTCAAGAATCCGGTGTGCGGACGAATGCGAATTATCTATGTCTTTTATTGTTGCCTTTTCTCCTTTCTTCAGGTCAGATGCAGTCCTCATGCGTCGTTCGTTAGTTGTTAACATTATGTTTGCACTTCTTTTCATTTTCGCATTTGGCAAAGACCTGTAATGTATGGTCAACCATTTTAAGTTTGTTTTCTTTGCAGATCTTATTCTGAATCTTTTCGATTGAGGGGTTTTCAAATTCGAAAATTTTCTTACAAGTTACACAGATTATGTGATAGTGTTGATTCCTTCCAATACATGTTTCATAGATAGTCCGGTCTCCTTTGAAGTTATGCTTTGTCAGAATACTGCATTGATGCATCAGTTCGAGAGTCTTGTAAACAGTTGCCCTTGAAACATTGATGTAATCTTTTTTCATTTGAAGATAGAGTTCATCTGCATCAAAGTGACAATTCATTTTCAAAGCAGAGTCAAGAATCAGGAATCTTTCATTAGTAATTCTGTGGGCTTTGGTTTTCAGGAATCGGATGAACTTTTCTTTTACATCGTGATGAGTCATTTGAAATCTTTATTTATACTTCGTCTTAATAAAGATAGGAAACGTGGATTGAAAGTGAAGTGCAAATTTATTCGGAGTAAGTCTTGGACAGTCTTGAGTTGAGATGTAGATAAGAGGGTCGGAGAAGGGTCAAAACCGTTTTAAACGGTTTTGACCCTTGGCAACGTATTAAATTCAGCGACGTGTAAAATGTAAATCGCTATGCGCGGATCCCGGCAAATATATCGCCAAGAATTCCGATTCCCTTATCAAGTTCCTCTTTCGTTATGTTTACCGGAGGTCTGAAACGGATTGACTTTTCACCGCATCCCAGAATTAACAGATTGTTCTTTAGTGCGCTTGCAACAACTTCATTTCTCATTTCTGCGTCAGCGCAATCGAATGCACAGAATAGCCCGAGACCTCTTGTGTTTGAAACTTTACCGGGATATTGTTCAGCTAATTCTGATAGCTTGTCTTGCAAATGCTTTCCCATTATTTCACAATTCTTCACAAGGTTTTCCTCCTCTATAATCTGAAGGATTTTCGTAAAGCGTTTCATGTCAACCATATTGCCTCCCCATGTTGAGTTGATTCTGCTGGCTTTATGGAAAACATTATCTTCAATTTCATCAATGCGTCCAGTCGAAAGTGTTCCGCACACTTGCGTCTTCTTGCCGAATGAAATCAAGTCAGGCTGAACGTAATGCTGGTGTGCCCACCATTTGCCGGTAAGAGCAATTCCTGTTTGTACTTCATCGAGAATAAGCATGATATCGTTTTCATCACAGATTTCTCTAAGTGAGACAAAGAATTCTTTTCTGAAATGATTATCTCCGCCTTCACCTTGAATTGGTTCAAGTATGATGGAAGCAATGTCGTCCTTGTTATCAGTGATGGCATTCTTGATTTGTGTGATAGCCCTTTGTTCTGCATTGATTACGTTCTTAAGATTTTCTTCGTTGAGCGGGAAAACCATTTTGGGATTGTCAATCCTTGGCCAATTGAATTTTGGATAGAGTTGCACTTTAGTTGGATCGGTATTTGTAAGCGACATGGTGTAACCGCTTCTTCCGTGGAATGATTCTCTGAAATGAATTACCTGGTGACCCTTTTCTTCCTTGTATCCCTTCTGAAAATTCTTCCTGACCTTCCAGTCAAAGGCTGCCTTCAATGCATTCTCGACCGCCATGGCTCCGCCTTCAATGAAGAATGAATATTTAAAATATTCGGGCACCGCAATTCTGAAGAATGTCTCCACAAATTCTGCCTGAACCTCCGTATAAATATCGGACAGGGAAGGCTTATTGACTGCAACTTTCCCGATCTCTTTTATGAATTCATCATTGTTCAACTTTGGATGATTCATACCAAGCGGATTGGAAGCAACAAATGTAAAAAAGTCCAGGAGCTTTCTTTCATGTTTTGAATCGTAGATGTATGAACCCTGTGACTTGTTCAAGTCAATGGTTATGTCGAACCCGTCAACAAGCATAAACTTTTTCAGAGTGTTCTGAACGTTCTGCGGCTCTATATTAAATTTGCTGAAATGATTGCCACCGATCTTGCCCGGCATCATAATATTGTGCTCAATATTGTGTGTGCTCATTCTTTTTATCCCTCACTGTTGAAAACTTATAAAATGATTTTTGAAAAATATTTTAGAAAAAATTTAACTAAATTACTTTGCCAATAACATAAGGCGATTCTTTTTTCAATTTCAGAAACCGCACGAAGCTATTTACATCATCAGGTGAAATGATGAAGACGAGTCCGATCCCGAGATTAAAAGTTCTCTGCATATCCTTATCGCTCACACAGCCTGTTCTCTGAATGAGTTTAAATATTTCCGGTATCTTCCATGAATTCCAATCAATTGTAATCCGGAGATTTTCCGGAACGACTCTCTTTGTATTTCCGACAATACCTCCACCTGTAATATGTGAGATTGAATTGATTCTGAACCTCTTCAGTGACGACTGTATGATGTTCAAATAAGAACGATGTGTTTTCAGTAATTCTCTTCCTAAAGAATTTCGAAACTTTGGAAATGACTTCTTGAAATCGGATGATTTGAAAATTTTCCTTACCAATGAATAGCCGTTCGTATGAAGACCATTTGATTCAATTCCTATCAGAACATTGCCGCTTCTCACATTTCGGGAATCAAGAATATTTCTCTTCTCAACAATCCCTACAATCGCACCGGCAAGATCAAAATCATCACCGGAATAAATTCCGGGCATTTCGGCTGTTTCTCCCCCGATCAATGCACACTTATTTTCTTTGCATGCATTAACAATTCCTTTGATGACATCTGCGGCAGTCTTACGTTTGAGTTTTCCCGATGCATAATAATCGAGAAAATACATTGGAACAGCGCC